>JANPHT010000148.1:0-18800 GCA_031424595.1 Planctomycetota bacterium | reverse complement strand
ACACCGACGTCTTCACGCCACGGACAATCCGCCGATTCACAGGACATCTGAACGGCTGCGTGTATGGCGCTCCTCAAAAGTTTGTGAATGGACAGACCCCACTGAATAATCTTTTCCTCTGTGGAACAGACCAGGGCTTTCTGGGCATTGTGGGAGCCATGCTGAGCGGTATTACCATCGCGAATCGTTACCTGCTGAAATAGCAGACTGAATGCAGGCAACGTGCGGATTGATTTGCAGTTCTTTCGAAGGTAAATCATGAAAACTCAGTTGATTCTGATGATTTTTGTCATGAGTGGCCTGCCGTCAGCGACTCGTGCGCAGACACCAAATCCGACTGCAGAGGCGGTGGTTTTTGGCCCGTATGAGTATGAAGTTAAACCAGATCACGAGGCCTTTCGCAGCTTTAATCCCCGAAAAGCGCCGAAGCGGGGTCCGCTGATACTTCAGCCCGGCGACCGACTCGCAATTTGCGGCGATTCGATCACTGAGCAAAAGATGTACTCGCGGATCATCGAGACTTACCTGACCGTGTGCGTACCGCAGTTGAGAGTCACTGCCAGGCAGTATGGCTGGAGCGGTGAAAAGACAGATGGTTTTCTGCAGCGGATGGAAAATGACTGCCTGACGTTCAAGCCGACAATCGCAACGGTTGCCTACGGCATGAATGATTCTCGCTACAGGCCTTTTGATGTCACCAACGGTCGTTGGTATGAAGATCATTACACGGCGATTGTTCGAAACTTCAAAAGTCACGGCGCTCAGGTGATTGTTGGCACACCCGGCTGCGCGGGCAAGCTCGCGGAGTGGGTGAAATCCCGAGCTGGAACGCTGGACGATCATAATCTTCATCTCTGCGCGCTGCGGGATATCGCGATAGGAGTTGCGCAGAAAGAAGACGTCCGTTGTGCAGATGTGTTCTGGCCTATGCTGCAGGCTCAGGTGTTTGCGCCGCAACAGCATGGCGCGACGGTTGAAAAGCCATATCATGTCGCGGGATCAGATGGAATTCATCCTGGCTGGGCTGGGCATGTCATGATGGCGTACACGTTTCTCAGGTCGATGGGGCTCGACGGTGACATCGGAACGATTTCCGTGAATCTGAGCACAAACGAAGCCTCAGCTTCGGAAGGGCACGTTATTGATGCCTTCGTCGATGGGAAACTCACGGTGACCAGCTCTCGTTATCCCTACTGTGCTCGCGGTGATGAACACAGCGATGGATCAATCCGATCCGGCATGACACTTGTGCCATTCATGGACGATCTGAATCGATTTGTCCTCAAAGTGAATGCTCCTCCCGGAAAGTACCTTGTGACATGGGGCGACACGTCGCGGGAGTATTCGGCGGAGAGTCTTGGTGTTGGAATTTTGTTGGCAAAAGACTTTCCTGACAATCCCTTCTGTGGGGCTTTCGACCTGGTGGATAAGGCGGTGGCTGCCAAGCAGGAGTATGAGACAACGCAGGTCAAAAAGATGTTCCACAGTCCCGAGGCCAAAGCAGATTTCGATAAAGTGGTCCAGGAAACCGAAGCCATTCGTGAACCAATGGCCGCCGCTATCGCGTCGGCAATGATCGCTGTGACTCACACGCTGGAGATTAAGAAACTCGAATAGTCCGATGTGGCAAGTAGTCCGGTGTGGAAACTAGTCCGCGCACCAAAGCGACACTGAGCACAGTCAGATTTGCAGAGCTCGACGCTGCAGTGTTGGATCCCATGTGCCGCAACCATGCTGCGACATTGCACAAGAACGCTGTCGGTGAATTCACGCTCTATTGAATGTAGACGAATTCACTGGACGCAAGCAGGACCTGGCAGACAATGCTCCACCCAGACTGTTCGTGAGCACCGTGTGTTGAATCTCTGAGTCCGGATTCCACCGTGGCTCGCTTTTGAAGTGCGAGGTCGTCCTCGATTTCCTCGCGGGAAGGTTCGCGTCCCAAACACAATAAGTAGAGTCTCTGCAGTCGAGAGACGTCGTTGGTTTCGGAGCTAAAGACGTTCGTCGCAAGCCTATCCGCAGCCTGCATCACGAAATCACTGTTCATCATCATCAATGCCTGAGGAGCAACGGTCGTCGTGGCCCGGTCCCCGGTTGGAATCGCGGGGTCGGGAAAATCCAACAGTTGAAACAACTCATAAACGTTGTTCCTAATCACAGGCAAATAGAGGGAGCGTCTGGGGCTATTGTAATCTGTGGTGTCGATCGAAGTATGATCAAAAAGATATCCCCGGTTCTTGACCTTCAAAAGCGAACCCCCTCGTGTTTGGTCCAGTTGTCCGCTTACAAACAGAATGGCGTCTCGGATTTCCTCGGCCTCAAGTCTTCGAACAGGGTATCGACTCCAGTGCAGATTGTCTGGATCCAGTCGACTCGATAATTCAGAGACAGCACTGCTCTGCTGATAGGTGCTGGAATTCAACACAATCCGATGGAAGGCCTTCAGCGACCATCCACTTTGGATCCATTGATCCGCAAGCCAGTCGAGTAATTCAGGATGAGTAGGCCGTTCGCCGAGCAGACCAAAATTATCGGTTGACCTGACAATTCCTTTTCCAAAATGCCAACGCCAGAATCGATTAGCAAGCACCCGCGAGGTTAACGGATGCTTTGCATTGGTAAGCCATTGAGCGAGCTCAAGTCGCCCGCTGCTGGCGGAAGTGAATGCTGGTTGCTCTGGCCCGGCGATCACTTGTGGCACATGTCGGGGAACTGTTGCCCCGAGTTTCGCGGGATTACCTCGCACATGGACCGGAACATCGGCAATCTGATCCTCGGCGACGCCCATGACGGATGGCATTTCAGGCGGTGACTTCTCCAACACCGAGAGTTCTTCCCGCAACTTAGCGAGTTCTGTTCTGGTCGGATCGGGATAAAGTGACTCTGGCGACTCTGGAAGCGGTTGATCCGAATTCAATTGCGATTTCAGTTTTTCGTTGGCCGCCGAGACAACGAAACTGATGGCTTGTTTCTTCGCGGCGACGCTACTTTCAAAGTCGGACTGCATCCGCGTCGCCTCAGTCGTTTTCAAAGGATACTCGTGCCACCTGGCAACCTTAGTGTAGGTTTCCATCGTTCGAGTACTTTTGAAAATTCCGGCAAGGCCATAGTAATCCGTGGCATCGATGGGATCGAATTTGTGATCGTGACAGCGAGCGCATCCGAATGTCATTCCCATGAAGACTCGACCGACAGTGTCAATTTGCTCATCGACAATGTCCATCCTCATTTTGGGCATGTTGACTTCGGCGAGTACCTTTGGGCCGATCGAAAGAAACCCGGTCGCGATGAGACACTCCTGCCGCTTCTCATCCGTCGTGATTTCAAGCTGATCTCCTGCCAGTTGCTCCAGAATGAAGCGATCAAACGGTTTGTCGGCATTGAATGAATTCACCACATAGTCTCGATATCTCCAGGCATTTCCATGAGCAATATTTTCATCGAGACCATTGGAGTCTGCGTAGCGGGCAACGTCCAGCCAGTGGCGGCCCCATCGTTCGCCATACGCGGGTGATTCCAATAATCGATCCACAAGTTGCGAATAGGCTTGCTCGGAGTCATCCGCCAGAAAACTGTCGATCTCGTTCGGCGTTGGCGGAAGTCCCGTGAGATTAAAAGTCACACGACGGATCAGAGTCCGCTTATCGGCCCTGGGTGCGGGGATCAATCCCAGGGATTCCATTTCAGCAAGCACAAATCGGTCCAGATCGGACTTCGGCCACGCCTGATCAATCACCACGGGCACCACGGCCACACGTCGAGGTTGAAAGGCCCAATGGTCTGGATCCCGGTGGCGCTTCGTGACGGCAACTGATTCGGGAAAGTCCATTCCGTTCCTGATCCATGTTTCAAACGACTCAATCTGCAAGTCGGTCAGTTTTGCATCCTGCGGCATCTGAAGGTTTTCGTCTTCATGTCGAACGGCCTTGATCAGCAGACTGGCGTCAGGATCATGAGGGATAGCGGCCGGTCCGGAATCGCCACCCTTCAGGATAGCCAGGCGAGAATCCAGCCGCAGACCGGCCCACTGCTTTTCCGGACCATGACACTTGAGGCAATATTCGTGCAGGAGCGGGCGCACGTTGTTTTCAAAATGCTGAACGTGTTCCGTCGCGTGTGGCTGGCTCAGGGAAGGTGGCTGTGCCGAACCTTCATCCATCATCAGTAGAATCAGCAGCGGGTAAAACATCGCCCAGCCTTTCTGCATAAGTTTTCGGGCCCAGAGGCAGGCTATCAGCGTTGATTCCCTCGAACAACTCCGCTTTCCAACAACGACCCTTGCGGAACAAAACTTTCGAAAACTGCACAGAAAACATGGCCTTGCATTTGATCAATAATGCTCTGCAAAGGAAGTGTCAAATAGAGTTCCGTTTTCACCGTTGTGTGGTGGAAAATCCGAGGATCCGGCAAAGTCGCTGCGTACCTTCACTCCCTTCTGAGAATCAGAAGAGTTACACTCAATTAATTCATAAAGGATTCTGACTTCGATCAATCCTGTGTTTGAGATCCCCTGCGATCCTGTTTTCGAAGGTTGTCATGAAAGGTCCGTCACTTCAATACGATCTGCGAGTTCTGCGAGTCTTTCGCTGTGATGGCTGTGGCAGGGAAGTGCAGGCCACGGGAAGCTCAACGAGCCACACTTGCACATGCAGTGAACCTCCCAGATTCATGCGACCACTGGAGCGACCGCGAACAGTGTCCCCGGATATGAGCGCTTTCGTGAGTCCTGCGGAACCGGAAGACGTAGAGGAAGACGAGGCCCTTGACGAACCTCATGTGCCTTTCATTCCCCAATTGCCTCCGAAGCGAGTGCAGTTTCCCAATCGACGAAAACTTTCTGACGATATCGAGAAGTTTCAGCCGCCGGAATTCGGGGTAGGGGTCGACAATAGCGAAGCCGGTCCCAACGATTTTAATTCTGATCACAATCCGCAGCAGTCAACGTCTGATGATCAAAACGCTGGTCGAGGAACGCAGCGACCTGAACAACGTCGTGATCGACCTCCTCGGCAGGACCGCGATAACTCCAGGCCACCGCGTGATCGGAATGACCGAGACAATCGCGGGCCTCGAGACGGTTCCATTCGGCAAAGAGAGGATCGGCCACGGCAGGATCAGCCATCTCGGGATCGAGGCAATGACTCAAGTATTAAGAATGATGAACGCTCAGTCCCTCCTTTGAATCCAGAAAGGCCGCTGAGTGATTCCGAAGCGGCCCCCGGTATAAGAAACAGATCAGCACCTCGTGATTCCCGGCGGTCTGAGAGCCGCGGTTCGACTAACGACAGTCATCGACGTTTACCAGGGTTACGAAACGATCGACCTGCTGACGAAACCAGGGGGAAGCCAATTTCGCACGGCGACGATTTTGGCGACGGACTGGATTCTGGGGGGACGTCACGAATTGTCCCTGGGGCATTGTCTCAAGTTCCTGCTAGCGAATCAGACGACGACCAGATTGACGGCGAGGCTTCATCGGAAGGGTCGTCCGGTGCCACAAACGATGGCCGCACACCGCGACGAAGGGGTCGTCGAAGAGGACGACGTCGAGGCCGTGGTCCAGGTGATCCGACCGATAGTGGAACGCCGTCTCCTCCTGAATCGTGAATGGGCGTGGTACCATGAATGCGAGCGTTGCGAATCTGACTTCCGACTGCCACGCTTCATGAGGCAGATATCCGGAAATTTGCTGAGTATTCGTCAATTGACACGTCATGGTCACGTTCCGATTGACACAAAACTCTTGTTTCTTGACGCAAATTCACTATTAGCGACCGACTGGCTACTCGCACATGCCCAACGAATTGCCAACGGAAGAACTGGCGGACGACACAAGACCCGGCTGGCTATTGCCTCTGCTGGTTGGCGTTTCTGTCGTCATCCTATTCTTGCCAACACCGACAGGAATGCCTGCTGCAGCTCATCGTCTCGTTGCAGTCGCTACCCTGATGGCTGGCCTCTGGATGACTCAGGCGATTCCGCTGGCAGCAACCAGTCTGATCCCACTGGCCCTGTTTCCCTTACTCGGAATTCAATCCGCCAAAGAAACCAGCAAAGCGTTTGTTGAGGACAGTCTCTTTCTCTACATCGGTGGAATGATCATCGCCTTGGGCATCGAACGCTGGCACCTCCATCGAAGAATGGCGCTGCACATTGTCTCGCTGGTTGGAGTTAGTCCCAAAAGAATGGTGCTTGGTTTCGCCATCGCGACTTTCGGACTCTCGATGTGGATCAGCAATACGGCGACCACGATGTTGATGCTGCCGATCGGGCTGGCTCTGCTGAAAATTCTCGACGAAGGGGATGAAGCATCCGCGACCAAACGCTCAGCGAAGTTGGCAGTGCCTTTGCTTCTGATGCTGGCTTATGCGGCCACTCTGGGCGGCATGGCAACACCTGTCGGCAGCCCTACGAATAGTCAGGCCATCGGCATCTATCGCAAGCAACTGCCGAACGCTCCCGATGTCTACTTTACTGAGTGGCTGCTGAGTTGCGGACCGATCGCGGTGTTCTACCTTGGTATAGTCTGGCTGGTGCTGACAAAAGGCTTACCTGGCAAATCTGATCAGGATGAAAAGCTTCAACAAGCACTTCGAGACCGTCTGAAATCGCTTGGGGTCCTGACAGGCCCCGAATGGAGAATGACACTGATCTTTGGCATCACTGCCATACTTTGGATCACTCGCCAGCCGCTCATTATCGGCAAGGTGATGATTTTCGCGGGATGGCTTGGTGCCTACGAAGCAGTGGCCATCGCACTTTCGAAGGCCTTTGGAAATCCAACCGCCATCTTCCCGGCGAAAGAGCTGATTACCGATTCCACAGTAGCGATGCTGATGGCCGTACTTTTGTTCATTCTTCCATCCGGAAAACGAGACTCCCGTCAACGTTCCATTCCGCTGATGGACTGGAAAACGGCAAATCGTTTACCGTGGGATATGATTCTGCTCTTCGGAGGCGGCTTCGCGCTTGCGTCAGGTTTCGAATCCACTCAGCTTGCAAGTTGGCTCGGTACGGCATTGCAGCAGCCTTTGCAGTCATTGCCTCCGTGGCTCGTCGTGGCTGTGGTCTGTATGATCCTGATCATGATGACAGAACTTACCAGCAACGTTGCCACCGTAAGCGCTGTCCTTCCCACACTTCTGGCTATGGCCGAGCCTCTGCATCTGGACCCAAGGATGCTGTTCGTGCCTGCGACATTGGCCGCCAGTGCTGGCTTTATGCTCCCGGTGGGAACGCCTCCCAACGCAATCGTATTCAGTACAGGACGAATTCCTTCGGGTGAAATGGCGGCTCGGGGGCTGCTTCTGAATCTCTTAGGCGTTCCCATTCTTACGATTGGCACTTACCTGTTGATTCGGCCTGTCATGGGAATTCAATGAGGTTCTGCAGAACCGGGTTTTGATCGAGGAATTCGAATCGGTTTTCCGACATCAAGGCGATCGGGGCTGGCCATGCGGTCGCGATTTGCTTCGTAGACTTCCCGATACTTGCTCTGGGAACCCAGCATTTTCTGAGCGATGCCAGACAGCGTATCTCCATATTTGACGACATACTCATCAAATTGCTCGGGAGGCCTGAAAGAAGCCTCAGTTGCAGAGATTTCAGCGACGCTGACCTCGGCCTCTGTTGGCAAGGTCGGCAAAGTCGGCAATAGTGGTGGAATTAGTGGCGGAAGTTTTGCTGGTAATTCATCTTCGTCTTCCACCACCGGAACGGGATCCAATTTTTGACCGCGGGGAATTCGCCCGGACTCGCTGTCAGAAACGCGCGGACTATCCTGGACAGAACGTCCACCAATGGAATCATCGCGAAAGGCGAAGCGATCCGGCCGTGTCTTTTCCTTGGAGTCACTCACCGGCGAAGGACGCTCAGACATCGTCTTCAGAATATCTCTCAGAGGCGTTGCCGTGGTCGCTTCTTCTGGAGTCTGCTCAGCCTCTTCATCAGTCAGATACACAGCCACGTCGCGTTCTCGAAGGCGCTCGTTAAGCTCCCTCTCACGCCGCACAGTTCGCACCGCGGTGTCAACCAGAGGTTCGTTGCGAAAGAACAGGGCCGCAACGATTCCTATCAACAGGATGCCCATGGCAAACCCGATTTTGCGGTCCGTATGCATGGTTGATTTCAGTACCGTTCAGTGCGAACACACTTCCAAAATGCGAACCGGCAGATCTTGCCGATCTGATCATGCACTATCGGTTTCGAACAAAATGTCCCCACTCTTGAGAGAAAATCGTTAATAGCTGATTCTTCAGGCGATCGACCAGTGGGCCGTAACGGTTGTCTGCATACTGATCGGCTGACGGTCCTCTTATCAGACTAACTTTCTCAACATCTCAGCACATCCCCGGCAGGCAATCCTAATTAATGTGTTCTGGATCCAGAATTTCTCTCAGCTTGTCGAGGGCCTTCATCTGCAATTGGCGAACTCGCTCTTTTGAGATACCAAGATCAGAGGCGATCTCTCTCAACGTACGACCCTTTTTATCAGTTCCAGCCAGGCCGAAACGATTCATCAGAATTTGTTGTTCTCGTTCATCCAGAACACTCTGTGCCTGAGTCAAAAGTTGCTCCACAACAGACTGCGGATCTTCGCAGACCGGAGCTTCTTCGACCTGTTGAGCCACCTCCGACAGCATCTCAGAAGCGCCGTTGGGAAAACGATCCTTTCGACGTTGTCGGATTTTCCACGCTCTGAAGAAGTGCCTCTGAATCGAATGCGTGGCATAAGTGCTGAATCGGAATCTTCGGGAAAAATCGAAACGGTCAATGGCTCCCAGTAGAATCATGCAGCCATCACTGCTGAAGTCATCAACGTCTCCGAAACTTGTGGAGAACCGTCTCGCAATACTCGAAACCAGCCTTAGATTTGAGTTGACAAGTTGCGTCCGGATTCGCTCAATCAGCTGCAACATTCCCTCAATTTTCTCGATCATTTTCAGCGAAGGATTCTCTGCGGAGAGTCGCGTTCGCAGCCGATTGATTCGGTAACGAAGTAGATTGAGTGCACGAAACAGCACCTGCTCCTGCTCAAACGTCAGCAAAGGATCAGGAGCACTCCAATTGTGAAGTGTGATCGTTTCTTCAAGATCTGTCCCCGGCACGCTTGCTGACTCGGCCTTGCAATCCACCGCCACCTGGCCGAGTTCGTCCAACATCAACTCTGCCTCATGAATTGGTGAATCGTCGCCCTCCAGAGAATCAAATTCTACGGCGTAGACGAAACGAACTTCCTGCTCCAGAAGGAGTGAAGTCCGCTCCCTCAACCTCGCCATTTTTGACTCTGCCGACCGAGCAACGCCAACGTTGGATTTCGATACTTCAGCAACCGACCTTACACTCGCCTTGCGAATCTTCGTGACCATGAGCCTGTTCCTTTGCTTTAAGCCAACACAACGTCCGACGAACGAAATTTCCACAAACGTTCAAAAAAGTAAATTCGTTCACTATAATGAATCCGTTGAAATCTCGTCGCCATAACGCAGAAACTCGATTTATCGTAATTTATGCGATTTATGTGAAGTCCACGAGGCATTTGCGGGTATTGCGTAAGTTAGAAAAACGTCCAAACATTCACTTTGAGGTCAGCTTAACATGGTAGATATTCACTGGGATCCTGCAGATCGGTCTTTTGTGCTGAGGTCGTCTGTGGTGCTGGAACACTCTCGTGAGACCCTGTTCGAGTTTTTCAGTGACGCTTTCCAGTTGCAGAAGATCACCCCCCATTGGTTGAACTTTGAGATCCAGACGCCGGCACCCATTTCTATTCATCAGGGATGTTTGCTTGATTACTCAATTAGACTTCATGGCATTCCGATCCGCTGGAGGACCGAGATTTCGTCGTGGGATCCACCATTTTCCTTCACGGATCGGCAGATTCGTGGGCCGTATTCTCTATGGGAGCATCTTCACACATTTGAAAGCGTCCCGGAGGGTACTCTCGCGGTCGATGAGGTTCGCTACCGTGTTTTTGGTGGACGACTGATCAATCGCCTTTTCGTGGAAAAGGACTTGGTGAAGATCTTTACTTTCCGTCGAATGAAGATGCTGGAGTTGTTTCCACCCCGCACTGCAAAGTTTGAATCTGCAAAGGCTTCCACGTGAATCAGGTTCCTTCTCTCCGCTGTCGGACGCTCAACAGTTGTGCCGTCAATCCAGCGGGTGACTTCGTCTTGTACTGGATGACCGCCTTCCGACGGCTCACCTACAATTTCTCTCTTGATCGAGCTGCGGAGTGGTCGCGGCGTCTGAACCGACCGATTTTGATTCTGGAGGCCTTGCGTTGCGACTACCCCTGGGCCAGTCGGCGGTTCCATCGCTTTGTCATGCAGGGAATGAGTGACAACCGGGCTCAGGCCTCCCTGTCCGGTCATGGCTATTTTCCTTACGTTGAGTTATCGCCGGGATGTGGCGCAGGATTGATTGAAAGTCTGGCCGCGAAAGCCGCCGTAATCGTGACCGATGATTTTCCTTGTTTTTTCCTGCCAAGAATGATTAATGCCGTGGCGAGGCGAGTTCCCGTATCGATGGAAGCCGTCGATTCCAATGGATTGCTCCCGATGCGCGCGACCGATCAGGTCTTTCCGACAGCTTATGCGTTCCGACGGTTTCTTCAAAAGTCGTTAACTCCGCATTTGACAGACATGCCGCATTCAGATCCCTTAAGCGATCCGGAACTTCCTCGACTGCATGCGTTGCCTGATGATATCGTTGCCCGCTGGCCTGTTGCTGATTCGGAACTCCTGCGTTGCCATCCGACAATCTTCGATGGATTACCAATCGATCAGACGGTACGAGAGGCATCCATGACTGGCGGTCCCACGGCAGCGAAGTTATGCCTTGATGAATTCCTGAAACGCCGAATTTCAATCTATGCAGAGGAACGAAATCAGCCGGATGTCGAGGCGGCAAGTGGTCTCTCGCCTTACCTTCACTTCGGTCACATCTCAGCCCAGGAGATCTTTATACGACTGGCTTCTGATGAGGGATGGAAAACCGATGATCTGGCCGACGCAAAAGTGACGCGGGGAAGTCGCAGCGGATGGTGGGGCATGTCTGACAACGCCGAGTCGTTTCTGGATGAATTAGTGACGTGGAGAGAACTTGGCTTCAACATGTGCTGGCAGAGGGCAGACTTCGACAAATACGAATCCCTTCCTGACTGGGCGCAGAAGACGCTTGAAAAGCATTCACGCGATCATCGTCCGTATGTTTACTCCCTCGATGAACTCCGGAACGGTAAGACTCACGACAAGCTTTGGAATGCTGCCCAGTACCAGCTTGTGAGCGAAGGGAGAATGCACAACTACTTGCGAATGCTCTGGGGAAAGAAGATTCTCGAATGGTCAGCTTCGCCTCGCGATGCCCTTTCCGCGATGATCGAACTCAACAATCGGTTTGCTGTTGACGGACGAAATCCGAATTCGTACTCGGGGATCTTTTGGGTCCTTGGCCGATATGATCGCGCGTGGGGCCCGGAGCGGTCAATTTTCGGAAAGATTCGATACATGACTTCGGAGAACACGGCGAAGAAACTGTCGTTGACGAAGTACCTTGAAAAGTACTCAGAAGTGTAACTTCCGAGGCACATGCAGAGTCATTGACAGCATGCTGCCAAAGGCTCGGTCGACCCGAAAAAAACTCTTGAAATCTGCCCGCGTTGCTCGGTGGAATCACGCGATCGAATCACGCGCCAGTCATCTATTGGCGCATCCCCAGCAGCAGCATGGACTCATGCCAGGAGATGGCAATTGCGGTTACGATCAGGGCTCGTGACCGTTTTGGAATGATCAGACCACGGTCAAGTACATAAAGAGCCCAACCTGATAAGACGCCACTGACGTTGTCACGGGAAAGACGATTCGCATGCGGTAGTGCCACATCATCATGAGTGTCGACAGCACGAAAACAGTGCCAGCCAGCTTCGTTCGGACAAAGACTCCGATGTGGCCACCCCCCAACTGCAACAGCCAACAGCCAATCGGGTTTTCTTCCATCTCCATGATCTCCGATTGATAGCGGCAGATGAGATAGGTGTCATAGAGGGACACTGTGGCAATCACGATGATGGCAATCAGAAAACAGAACTCTCGAAGATACATTCTTTCAGTGTGGCTGATCATGACTCAATTCCTTTGACTCAAACATAGAATCCGCCAATTCATGACGGGACCATGTGAGTCAAAGGCAAACACTGAGCCAATCCATTGTGGCCGAGCACTGTGCAACGAATAGTTTCTTCGATTTCGTAACGGGAGCGGACGATTATCGTGAATCGTGAAGGTGAACACGAGCAGCATTCGCTCGATCAAAGTGCAATGCTGCTTGTTGAACTGGCGGCAGCATGTTCAAACCGACAGCAGGCGACAAAGTACAACCGACGCGATCACAGCACCGTAAAACCAGGCCACTGCCTGCTCAGGCGGCAGTGCTGTTCATTTTCAAAGCCAAAGACCTTTGAACACCTATCGGGGGCATTCAGGCAGAAGGTCTTCGCAAAGTGATTTCGGCAGGTCCTTTATTCACTCGGCCAGGCGCCTGCCGCAAAGTCTCTTAACACGAGCTGCGCGGGATCAACGACTATGTGGGCGACTCGCTGCCGCTTCCATGTGTAGGTGATTTGAACCTTGCCGTCTTTCGATTGGATGACGGCCGGATAGGAGTACTCTGCAGTCGGCTGGTTATCCAGCGTCAAGGCCGGACGCCAGTGAATTCCATCTGTACTGACGGCCACATTCATCATTTCTCGGGCTCGCGGAACCCCGGAACGGCGGTTCGTGTGATTATAGACCAGCAGATGACGGCCATCGGCGAGAGTCACGCCATCAATTCCGCTGTTGGGATTCGGGAGATCGATGGGGATCAATTCTGACCAGGTCCTGCCGTTATCGTTTGACGCTGTGGACAGGATTTTTCCTTCGCCATTCTGGTTCCGACAAAGCGCCTGAATGCTGCCATCGGAGTGTCGCAACAGCGTTGGCTGAATCGCCCCCACAGTCTTACCGTCGTGAATCGCAGGGGTTCGCTGCCAGGTCTGAGACTGATCGGAAGTGAGTTCGAAATGCACTCTCCAACCATCAGACTCCGTACTGCTTCCGCAAAGCAAAGTCCCATCGTTGAGGAGAAGAGGCTTATTCCTGACTGGTCCGTCAATATGTTCCGGCAGACGTTCGGCCCGAGACCATGTTTTTCCATGATCGATTGACTGTGCCATCATTCCCCACCACGTGCTGGGGCTCGGGCCAACTTTCCAGAACAGCATCAAGGGGCCATGGGGGTATTGAAAAAGTACTGGATTCCAGGTCGGATGACGGTGGATCTTTCCATCCGTCTGGACGTACTGAACTCCATTGGCAACTTCGACCGGTTCAGTCCATTTCCCGCTGACGTGACGCGACACCCAAATTCCCACGTCCGGATGCTTCTCTTCGGTTCCACCAAACCATGCCGCCACCAGCCCGTCGGGTGTTTCCTCAATTGTTGAAGCATGCGCTTCGGGAAACGGTGCCTTTTCGTAAATGAATGTCCGCGAAACAATTCCAGGACCATCCTCCGCAGCCACGAAACCGGTCCCTGACAAGAAAAGCACCGCGAGGCCAGTATTGCGGAGAATTCTGCACACATCTTGCGTGAATAGAGTCATCGTGGGCCCTTTTTAAAATGTAAACCAGGATGGATCGGCGTTGGGACTCGTGGCCGTGTCGGGGTACTCGGAAAGAGTGTAACGATTCGTTGCAGAAACACGACAGTTCCTGACTGGACTTCAGGAGGCTGCCGCCCGGTACTTATTCAAACGGCTTCGAAACCGAGCCTGCACAATTCGCCGCGAATCGCCGCGAATACTGAGCGCGTTGACGGAGGCCTAGTGCTTCCATTAAAGTTGCGACTGGTGGTTTTGAGTTACGACGAGGAACGGTTCGCCATTCGTTCTCGTGGGATTCTGCCAGAGCGTTGAAACAGATTCTTTCCCTATGTGGAGATGACTGCCAAAACTTTCGCAGAATCGGTTTCATTGGCGCATGATTCCGGGAAATACATTGGAAGTTCTGTTGGCCACTACTTTTGAACAATTGGGGCTTAAGGCCTCAACTCTTAAACAACTAAAAAAAATCGGTTACGAAGTACCAAGTCCGATTCAGTCGGCGTTTATTCCGGTCGCACTAACCGGTCAGGACTGTATCGGTCAGGCCCGGACCGGCACGGGGAAAACCGCCGCCTTCATGTTGCCGTCGCTGGAGCGAATTGATCTCAATAAGCCCAAAGTTCAGGTGCTGGTTCTCGCTCCGACTCGCGAGTTAAGTGAACAGGTTCATGCCGAATCGAAACAACTTGCCGGAGGTGAGAAGCTCCGTTTTGCATTAGCCACCGGTGGCCGTCCCATCGGCAAGCAGATCGACGACCTGCAAAATGGTGCGCAGGCTGTCATTGGCACGCCGGGACGAGTGATCGACCTGTTGCGTCGACAGCACCTGAAGCTGCAGGATCTGATGGTTGTTGTCCTTGACGAAGCCGACCGAATGCTGGACATCGGGTTTCGTCCGGATATCGAACGAATCCTGAAGTCCTGTCCCGAAGACAGGCAGACCATGTTACTGTCGGCCACATTGCCTCCTCCCGTTGAGAAACTGGCGCAGCGCTACATGGTTACGCCGCAGATGGTCGATCTATCAGAAGATCGCGTCGTCGTTGACACCATCGAACAGTATTACATTACCGTCGACGAAGACCGAAAGACCCCTTTGTTATTGCGAGTCCTCGCAAAAGAGAAGCCCAGCCAGGCGATTGTGTTCACTCGCACAAAGCGTGGGGCCGATGCCCTGTACTTGAAGTTCTCAAAGCGTCTGAAGTCGGATCGCATTGCGGCGATTCACGGAGACCTGCCACAACGAAAACGCGACAAGGTGATTAAATCACTTCGAGCTGGTGAGATTCGCCTGTTGATTGCCACGGACGTCGTGGGACGAGGAATTGATGTCAGCGGGATTTCGCACATCATCAATTTCGATATTCCCGAATACTGCGACGACTATGTTCATCGCGTTGGCCGAACGGGCCGACTTTCCTCGGCCGAAAATGGTCGTGCGATCACCTTTGTGACATTGCAGCAGGGTGGCGAACTGACCAATATCGAAAAGCGAATCAATACGGTTCTGCCGGAATACAAGGTCGACGACTTCGAAGCCTTCCGCAGCAGGACACGACCAACACGGACGATCAAAAAATTTGGATCTGCCGAGGAATAGGTCGCCCCCACTCCATTGATCCCCAGGTGCAACATGGACCGTCGATCGTTCCTGAAAACTGGCGCAGGATTGTCAGCATTGTCTTTAAGTCACGGAGCCTTCGCGGCCCCCGCGACAACGATTCCGCGTGTTGGGCTTATCGGTACAGGTTGGTACGGCAAAGTTGATCTCCTGAGGCTGATCCAGGTTGCCCCTGTAGAAGTCGTGGGCCTTTGCGACGTCGATAGCAAGATGGTTGCTGAGGCGGCAGAAATCGTGGCCGGGCGGCAATCATCCGGCCAGAAGCCGAAGGTCTGGAAAGACTATCGGCAGATGCTGAAAGATCAGGAATTTGACATCATGCTGATCGACACACCCGATCACTGGCATGCATTGCCAATGATTGATTGCGTGAATCAGGGAATTGATGTTTGGGTTCAAAAACCGATCAGCGTTGATGTGATCGAAGGACTTTCGATGGTCACTGCCGCTCGGAAGAACAATCGAGTCGTGCAGGTCGGCACACAGCGACGAAGCACACCCCACTTGATAGAGGCCAAAAATCGCGTCGTTGACGCAGGCCTGCTGGGCGATATTGGAATGGTGGAATGCTATTGTTATTACCACATGCGGGCGCAGGGAAATCCACCAGAAATAACCGTTCCGGATAATCTCGACTACGACCTCTGGTCGGGGCCTGCTCCCCTGCGACCGTTCACCGAGCTGACTCATCCGCGAAGCTGGCGAGCCTTCATGGAATATGGCAACGGAATCGTTGGCGATATGTGCGTGCATATGTACGACATGGTTCGCTGGATGTTGCAGCTTGGATGGCCGAGCCGGATTTCCTCGTCCGGTGGCATTCTTGTGCAGACAAAGTCCGCAGCGAATACCGCGGATACTCAGACAGCCACTTTTCAACATCCTGATTTCCCCGTGATTTGGCAGCATCGGGCATGGGGCGCCGCTCCGGATTCTGAGTATCCCTGGGGAGCCACGATTTATGGTGAAAAAGGCACGTTGAAACTCAGTGTTCAGCAATACGAATTCACGCCGCTGCGAGGTGGAGAAAAACTGACGGGCTCGGCACTCTTCGAGTATGACAAATATCCCGAAGACGAAACCGAGAAGGATCTGGAACGCCATGTGGCGTCGGCAGTGCGCGGACACATGCTGAACTTCCTGCACTGTATCGAGACACGTGAAAAGCCCGTGTCTGACATTGAGGAAGGACATATTTCTACGGCAAGCTGCATTCTTGCAAACATTGCCTTGCAGGTTGGTCGGACTTTGAACTGGGATCCTCAATCGCACACCGTGACAAACGATGATGCTGCCAATCGCCTGCTTCGCCGCGACTACCGGGCTCCGTGGATTCACCCCGAACCCGTGTAACGACTTAAGCGACTTAACAGTGCAGCGGGATTGACATGTGTCCGACCTCCTCTAGACGCCGGCCAACTCCATCGTACGTTGTGCCTGAGCAAGCAATTGACTGAGGTGATTGGGGATCTCATAGCCTTCTGCCAAAGTCATCTGCTCTTCGTCGACCACTCGGCAGACGTCTACCAACTCGAGTGCGCGGCAATGGCGAGCAACTTTGATCAGAGTCTGAAACCCTTGTGGGGATTGGCGGAGCTGATCAGGAAGCAAGGACGCGAGTGCGACAGGAAAGAGCTTAAACAATTCGCCGCTGGTCTCCTGAAGAATGGATTCCAGCGAGTGATGAAAGAAGATTGAACACAGCAAGTCGTCCGGAAAATGCCATTGAGCAGCAAAGTACGCACCTGCGGTCGCATGATCCCAGCCAAATGTTGCTCGTTCCCATTCAGCGAGGTCTTTTCCCTGACCGGGAGGCACTTCGAGGAACTGCAGGTATTGTTTATTGTAGGAATTAGTCAGGACCGGAAGAATATAGTCCTGCAGTAAGCCGCCGAGGAACGCTAAGCCTGCATCAAGATGCATTCGCCTGGCAATCTCGCGAGCGAATAAGGCCTTCTGAAGCGATTCATTCCAGAAATTCCGTTGATTCACCAGCTTGGTTTTCAGAGCGCGGGTCGCGGCCTTCATGCCCACAGCCAGCAGATGCATTCGCGCCGGATTGATACCGATGTGAATGATGGCATCTTTGACGCTCCGAATCGGCTGCCTCAGCGTGTACAGCGATGAATTGACATGCTTCAGGAGTTCGACAGTCAGCGCCGAATCCTTTTCCACAATTTTTGCCAGTAGTTCGATGTTAAAATTGGGATTTGCAGCCTTCTGTACAAACTCCGTCACTGCGTGCGGCAGCGCTGGCAATTCGATGGAGGGCGGAAGCAACTCTGCATTCACCGAAGCCACAGATTTGACGCTGAGCGTTTTCCAGTCAAATGACGATGCGGGTGTTGGAGATGCCACTTATGACTTTTACCCTGTTTTTTTTGCGGGCCGCGCAGTGCAGACCGGCTCAGTGTGGGCCAACTCAATGTGGGCCAGCTCAGATGCTACTCACGCGAAATCTTCCGACCTTCTTATCGCAGTCCGGTGCCGTAACTTGCGGGTTTCAGCTGTCCCTGAGTCATGAATCTCAGATGTTGATCGCTTTGCCGCTGAAAGCAGTAGCAACGATTGCAGCAGGGTTCTCAATCCGGGAAAGCGGCAACAGATTTGACAGGAGTCTTAGGTTTCAGCCCGTGCGTGCACTCACCCGATAGGGCCAATTGCAAGGTTGACGCAGGTTTATCGACGGAGGTTTCATGGGAGTGACAAGTATGAAAGACATGCGCAGAATTTTTGCCGAATGGCCCGCCAGCATTCCTCGCGCCGGACTGATCGTCACCACCTTTGGAGAACAAATTCAGTTTGTCAGCTATATGATCTCGGGAGACCTGATCCTGATCGAGCGTAAGACACCAGATGCACTTGGGTCTCGCCGTGTCATCATCAGCTTCGATTCCATCATTGCGTTGAAGATACTCGACGCCATTGAAATGGCGCGATTCACGGCGATGGGTTTCCAGGGTGTGGCATAAAATCCAGCTCTCAGCTTTGTAATGAACAGCGAACCTCGCTTTTGATCGACAACTGCCCTATTGCGTCAAAAGCCTTGAACCATTTTGGATTGATCGTCACGGGTGAACCCGCATTGATGAAGTGCTGATACCGTTGCGAGGCTCTACGGGTACTCTGAAGCGTCCGGTATCGAGCTTCGTTCGGCTTACCGATGCCGACTTGGTTTTTCACAAGTTTTGCTGCGATCGTGAAGAATCCGCCCGGACCCAACTCGACCGCTGGTGGACTGGATGACAGAGACAACCCGTTCGTTGAGAAGTGGCCGTTCGATTGCCTGTGACCAAAACGTTCACAGTCTCAGAGCCAGACTTGACCGCGTGACTTCTCCAGATACCTGGCGTAAACTAGGGAGTCGGAGACGGTGCAGCGTGCGACCTGTTGGACCTGCCGCAATGACCGGCTCGGTCGGCTTCGACGAGCAAACCTGTGTTCGCTTTTAAATCATTTGAATTGTGTAATTAAGAACATGTATACCTTCCGCATGGCAAAACGAGTCCTGTTCGAGACGAACAAGCGGCT
>JANPHT010000147.1:0-38753 GCA_031424595.1 Planctomycetota bacterium | reverse complement strand
CCTGATGATGATCGGTCTGACCACTGACTTTGTTCTGCAGCGAGTTGACCGCCAGAACACTCCGCTGGATGCGCCGTTGAGGGAACGGCGGACGACGACTGAGACACTACTGCGATCTTGCGCCACGTATCCGATTCTGGTCTACCACGGTTCGCCCTTTTTCCGAAAAGAGGTGCAACTCGCGCCTTAAAGAGCAGCTCATACTTTTCATACTCCACGTCCGTTGATGACATCACGTTTCATCACATCACGTCACCTAGCTGTTGTCTCAACCGACGCAGGATGCGGCTGCGAGACTGGCGGACTGTGGCTTCGGACATATTCAATTGCTGTGCCACTTCACTCGTCGCAATGCCATCCACAACAGAACGCCAGAACGCCTGCCATGTGCGTGATTCGAATTCGCTCCGCACCTGTGATAGTGCACGGCTTGTGAGTTGCTGCAATTGCAGATTGCCGGTTGGTTCTTCATCTGGAACAGGGATCGGATCCATCACCTGTTGCATCAGTCCCATTGCTGTTGAACCGCCAGCCGCTGCCGGGGCTCCTGTGTTTCGACGAAAATGATCTCGAAGTTTATTACGAGTGATCGTCCACAGCCATGCTCGAAAAGAACCCGACGATTGCTGCGGTGAAAATTGTTCCAGTGCCACGGCAACCGATGTGAAGACATCCTGAACGCAGTCCGCGGCTGTATGAGAATCGAGTTGACAGCGACGGCACCAGTGTGCCACAAGCGGCCCGTACAAATCCACCAACTCTCGCCACGCCTGCGCATCCCGCTGTGATGCACGTTTCAGCAGGCTGGATCGGGTGGCATTGCTGGATTGGTCTGTGAGCACAGGATTATGGCCTGAATTCAAAAATGATGTCACGCACGAAACGTTCTGGTGAGTGCTGGGATTTGTAACGACATCGCTCAGGTGTTTCCAGCAGGCAGTGTTCCGGTGTAGGATGGACATTCATGTGCATCGTATGGCCAGGAATTGCTGTCGAGGCGAAGAGACTGTCCATCAAACTCTTTCGTCCAGGGAACGCTTTTTCGTGAAGACTCGAACATGAATGTCCAAGCTACAGAAGGTTCAAACGATGACTATGACTCATTCCATCAAGGCTTCTGAGACATCAGCAGGGGCTTCGCCGGATCTGGCGACGTGCGTGTCACCTGATGAACTCAAACAATACCTGTCGGGCTGGTGCGATGACGCTCAGGCTGAACGCATCGAAATTCACCTGGCAACCTGCAATCCCTGTGAGCAGGCGTTGAAAGAACTGGACATCAAGCCGGACACGCTACTGCAGTCTTTGCAAAGCACGGCCGTCGAGAAGGCATTTACAAAGGACGATGTCGCATCATCGTTGGCTGCTGAACAGGCGGTCGATGCCGCCCT
The DNA here is from genome assembly GCA_031424595.1 of Planctomycetota bacterium. GTDB lineage: Bacteria > Planctomycetota > Planctomycetia > Planctomycetales > Planctomycetaceae > SXXK01. The sequence goes on along the minus strand of JANPHT010000147.1, from coordinate 37,362 downwards.
GGCAAAAGCACGACGACTGATGGACGCCCCTGTCGAATCGTCCGCTGCTGACAAGTTGCGGGCTGTATGGCAGCCTGCGAATCGTGAGCTTGGCGTTTACGAATTGCTGCGACCACTCGGACGTGGCGGCATGGGAGCCGTTTATCTCGCCAATCATCGGCAGTTGCAAAAACAAGTCGCCATCAAACTGTTGCCCGTGCTGTCTGCCGAAGATTCCGACGTGCGGGCTCGATTTCAGCGTGAAATCCGTGTTGTTGGCCGATTGAATCATCCGTCGATCGTGGCCGCAACTGACGCGGGCGAAATCGATGGGACTCAGTTTCTGGTGATGGAATACGTACCGGGGCTGGATCTGAGCCGCCTTGCACGGCTACTTGGAAAACTGCCGGTCGCCGATGCGTGTGAATTAATGCGGCAGGTGGCACTGGGATTGTCGTGTGCTCATGCAGAAGGCGTTGTGCATCGCGATGTGAAGCCATCCAATCTGATGCTCGATGAAACCGGCCGTATCCGAATTCTGGACTTCGGACTGGCGCAGTTGAGTGTCTGGGACGAAGCCAGCGTGGACCTCACGACGGTCGGTCAACTGATGGGAACACTGGATTATATGGCACCCGAGCAGGCAGAACTCAGTGGCGGCGTGGATTATCGAGCTGACCTTTATGCGATGGGAGCCACGTTGTTCCGTCTGCTCTGCGGGCGACCACCGCTCGCCGCTGCTCCTAACCAGTCGCCTCTCGAGAAATTGCGAATGCTGGCCAATCATCAGTCTCCGAAACTCGATACGCTGTGTCCCGACGCGCCGGCAGCACTGGTGGCATTGGTCGGATCGTTGCTGTCTCGGAACCCGCAAGATCGCCCCGCCAGTGCGGCTCATGTGGCCGAGCAACTTGCGGCGTTTACTGCATCAGCGGATCTCGTTGGACTGCTGAAACGTGCTCAAAGCAAAGCTGCAGAATCGCCCGAGCTACTGAAGCCCGAGAAGCTGGCCGTTTTCGCCAAGCCGAGTTTCGATCCTCCACTCGCTGCACAGTCACCGCCGCCGAATTCCAGACACATCGTCCGCTGGCTCCTTGCTGCCGCTCTGCCGTTGTTGGTCATCGCCGGGATTCTCATCAAGCTGGAAACCGACAAAGGCCAGCTCGTCATTGAATCCGACATTGACAACATCAAAGTCCAGATTGTCAGCCATGGAAAACCCGTCAGCGGCCTCACCATCAACCACGGCACCACCGCGACTCGTCTTCGAGCCGACAAATACGAAGTCACCATCGACGGCCCCAGCGACGGACTGACGATCGAGAACGAACAGTTCACGATTAAGAATGGCGAGACGGTGGTGGCGCGAATTCAGCAACTTCCCACGTTGATGGCCCAAACGAAAGCAATTCCTGATCAATCCGCAGCGAATGCCACGGGGGCAGGTGTTACGTCAGATCCTTTGACAGCGATGCGTCAAAAGTTGTGGGAGTTGGAAGTGGAACTTCAACTGCAGGAGAAGAAACTCGGCTCCAGTCATCCACGGGTTTTAGGACTTCAGCACGAAATCGCGATTCGGGCGAAGCAACTGCGCTCTGTTGGGATCGAGATGGATATCGAGAGGGATAAGGTTACAAAACCAACCGAAACTAGTACCACACCAGCGACTTCGCTAAGCCAGGCGGAACTGCTCTACGAAGGCAAAACGCTCAGTGAATGGCTGGAAATGCTCGGCCGAGAGCGAAGTGCTACGGGGCTCAAATCCGCGTTCGCGGCCTGCCGTGCGCTGACGTCACCGGAAACGTCCGGTCGAATTACGCAGACGTTGCTCAGTGTACTTCCTGGCCTGGACGGAGCCCTGATTCTTACGCCACCAACTGACCAGAACTCATCAACTACGCTTGACGACGCAGCCTACGGTGTCTTGAGGAAAGCAAATCCGGGGCCCGCATTTTCCGCACTCTGGGTCAGCCAGTTTGAGACGGCCGATGAAAGCTGGCGAAATCGATTGTGGCAGTACAGCCACTTCGGTGACCGTGACAAAGTCGAAGCGATCGAGCCATTTCTGGCCTGGTGCGAACGCCGATTAAGTCAGGCACCGACCGGGACGAAAGCCGTAGACGCAGATACTGTGAAAGCAGCCGACTATCTCCGGTCCATTTCGAGAGACCTTTCTGGCAACCACGCCACAATTGATCGGATCTGCGCGGCATTGAAGACCAGCCCCCATCTGGGAACCGCATGGTGGTTGAGCCAACCGCTGGTGCACCGCAGCGAATCTCACAATAGCGGCAGCATTGATTCGAATCTCTGGACACAGGCAATCCAGTCAGAAATCACTCGTGTTGCTGTCGAAGCATTCGAGAAGAATGACACGTCTTTGCCGCTGGTCGCTCAGGCGTGCAGCATTCTGGCCAATGGAGCAGAGCTCAGTCAGGAACAGCGAACTTCGGTTTTGAACTCGCTGGCAAATCGCCTGTCCTCTCGATGTGCAACTCCGGACACGCTGACGAAGTTGGTGCCAATTGGTGGGGAGTTTTTGCGATTTTCAATTCCGCAAATTCTATCAAACTCCTCGTTCAGCTCGACGCGAATTCAAATCGTTGGGCAGCAGAGACCATCGTCGTCGTCGTGTCTGGTTCTCGAATTGCTGAGTCTGGTTGGGAAGCTCGACGGGGTTACGGCTGTCCAGAATCAGCTCGATCTGGTGCTGAACGAAACGCAGGATACCCTGGTATTGATCAACAGTCAGCGTGCGAAACTGCTGGAGGCCAACAAGAGCAGAAACGGAAACGCGGGTGGCTTCGGTCGAGGGTCCGGCCCATTTATTGTGGCGCTGGCCTGGCCAGAGTTGACGGACTTAGATGCGGGACTTGGAAGGAACAACAACCCTGCACTTGCCGGTGCTCCCGGCATAGGGCCGCTCGCAACCGTACAACTCTGGGGCACCCACAAACCCGCAGCTCGGGACTGGCTGGAATATCTGATTCTGCTGCATCCGGTGATGAAGGATACGGTTGATGCTGCTCTGGCGAAGATGATACCAATCGCCGCAAGCGAACCTGCCGAGTCACCGAGCAAGGACGCGTCAAAATCCGCTACCGACACCGTTTCTCCCGGCCTTCAATGAGCGTTACTTCGCCGGATTCCAGTTCTGCAATTCCACCAGCACTTTCTGAGCCTCGCCGATGCGATCTCGAAACGTGTCAAACGCCTGCTGGATCCGGGACAATTGAAACCTGTGCGTATTGAGTGGTTTCCGGTTGACTCGACCCCTGGCGACGCCTGCGTCGGACTGGATCTGTCGCTCATTGCCGCCACGAACGTCATGAGTATTCGGGATCGCATTAAGGACTACGCCGTATTGCAGGCGTCAGGAGTACAGGCGTCAGAAGTACAGGCGACAGGAGTGCGTCTGATGTCAGGCGAAGCGGTGACCGTGCTGTTCCTTCGTAGAGTAATTTTAATCCCGACGTCGCTGCACAAGAAAACTGCGTTCGCCACGGGTTACGTAGATAGCGTCTTCGACCAGTCGCTTGCATAACTCAATCAGGAACTCAATCAGTCGTTCGAATTCCGATTCACTGCCGAATGATACTTCAAATCGTTCCATCACATCATGCACGAGTTGGCCGTTCGGGTCGATCCAATAGCCTTTGACCGGTGTCGGTGATTGCGTATAGGCCCGATAACGGCGCATAAGGAATTCATGCGTCGCCATCCTTGCGGTCTGCGTGTCCTTGTAGTAACGCGGATCATCGAGCTTGTGAGATGGAATGTAGAATACCGTCACTTTGCCGAGTTCATAGACTTGTGACATCGGAGAACCAGAACGGTCTTCAGACTGCATAGAATCAGTGGCCTTCCAACAGGCGTCGAGCCTCCCGCGTATCAGACGTGTTGTTCCACGAGCGAACCCGCCCCAGCAATTTGTTTACTGCAATGCCTTCCGCTCTTCGTCAGTAAAGTTGTTGTCCACAACTGCCCCATCGAACGTGGCCTTCCGCATACGGGCGAATGGACTGCATCGACCCGCTGCGGTCAATCACCATTGTGATGTCTGTCAGATCTGCACGCATGATTCAAATCTTTTCAGAATGCTGAGGAATATCCGTTTAGTCGCAGTGCTGAACTCCCAATTGCGTATGTCAACTGTTGACGAACGCCATCTTGCCTTATTGACTCCGAATTGGCAAAGGGCAAATGGCGGAACGCAGAAAAATCGAGCCAAAGTCCTGGAGACTCAATGCGTTCAGAACTCTGAGAGTATCGCCACCACCGCGGTTTGAATCGGGCCACCCGTGACCTGAACCTGTCCATCGCCATGAATGTAGACGTCCACTTCGCTGCGAACACCAAACTCCGGCAGATAGATCCCCGGCTCGATCGTGAAGAGTGTCCCGGGAAGAATTCGGCGGGTCTCCCGCGTCTCGAGGTTGTCCATATGCGTTCCGTTGCCGTGGACTTCCTGAGCCAGATTATGGCCCGTGCGATGGCAAAAGTATTCACCATAGCCAGCCTGGTCAATGACAGCCCGGACAGCATCGTCAACTTCACCGCCCACGATGGGACGTGCGCTGGCAAAAGCAGATGTGACACAGGCGATCCCGGCATCTCGAGCTGCCGCCACGACGTTGAAAACTTTCGTGTACTTCTCGGGAACCGACGCACCCACGTAGCCAGTTCGAGTCAGGTCACTGTAGCAGGCACCGGGTTTATCTTTTTTCGCCCAGAGATCGATCAACACGAAGCGTCCTTCGCGAATTGTTGTGTCCGCACCCGTACCCGTGGCATAGTGTGGATTTCCGCCGTTCGCATCGACACCCACAATCGGAGGGCTGTAGGTTGTCAGATTATGTTCGGCAAAATGTCGCATGATTTCATCGCTGACCTCTGTTTCCTGAACCGATCCTGTCGTACGAATTCTGTCTGCAATAAACTTCCAGGCTCGAGCGTATGCGGCATTTGTGACCTCTGACGCTTCCAGATGGCTCTGAAGTTGCTCATCCGTCAAAACAGACTCGAACATCGAAATCAGGTCACCAGAAGAAACCACATCACTTCCGAAGCTTCGCACGAGCTCCACGGTGCCCGCATCAACCCTCGAGATGTAGGGATTGCCATTGCGCGGCGAATACTCCATCGCAACGGACTGATATCCTGAGACCAGGGCCTCGATTGCAGCTTCCAGTTCCTGCCAGCGGAGATAAATCACTTTGTCTCCTGGTAAGTGATCCAGAACATCCGATTCGATGCGATGAACGAGTTTCGTTGGAGTTCCCGTGGACGGGACGAAATAGAAGTAACGCCGCGACGCATGAAAGCCGGCCGGCATGTGCAAGACTCGCTGAGCCAGAACATTACTGCCGCGAAAATCATACAGCAGCCAGCCATCAAAGCCGAACTGAACAAGGGCGGACTGAATCTTTGAAAGATCGAACATGAGTAACACTCTTGAGGTAAGAAACCTGAATTGCAGAAGGTCTGTGGCTTAGAGGCTCTAACAAAACTGGGACAGGCACCCTCCTTGCGTCCTTTTGTTGAGCATTTTTGGCAAGATTCGGGAGCCAGTCCCAGTTTTGTTAGGCGTTCTTAAAGTATTAACCAAGAAGCTCATCAATGCGATGCCCGCCGTTCACAATCGGCACGGGGCGACCCAGGGGTGTGGTGTAAACTTTATCTGCATCCACTCCCAGCAGGTGAAAGACTGTTCGTAACAAATCGTGAATCCCATACGGATGTGTGATCGGAAAGCTGGCGGTTGCGTCACTGGCTCCTATCACAGCCCCGCGTCGAATGCCGCCGCCGGCGAGAATGACAGTCTGACATTGGGACCAATGGTCTCTTCCCGCGTCGTTGTTGATCCTTGGCGTGCGGCCCATTTCCCCCATCATCACCACGAGAGTTTCATCCAGCATTCCTCGCTCATCCAGATCCGAGACGAGTGCGCTGAAGGCTCGATCCGTCGGCGGTACCAGGGCTTTTTCATGACTTGTGAAATTGTCAAAATGAGTATCCCAGCTACCATGGTCAATGCCAATGAATCGACAACCACCTTCCACCAGGCGTCTCGCCAGCAAGGCAGACTGGCCGATGGATGAATAGCCGTATCGTTCCCGCATCTCGGGAGATTCCGATTGAAGATTAAAAGCTGCTCGCGCCTGGGGCGACGTCACCAGAGCCATGGCCTTTTCGTAGAACGCGGTGAGTTTCTGAGCTGGTCCGGTGTCTGCGGAAAGGCGACCGCTGAGTTTCTCCGTCTGAGCCAAAAGTTGCTGCCGCCGGGCGAATCGGTCGGCAGAAACGCTGGCCGGTACATCCAGATCCTGGACTTTGAAGTCTGGCTGAGCCGGGTCATTATTGATTGTAAATGGAGCGTATCGAGCTCCGTAGAAACCAGGTCCACCCGGTCCCAGTGGATTTGGCAGTTCGACGTAAGGAGGCACTTCGCTGCCGGAACCAAGTTCTCGAGAAACGATGGAGCCAATTGACGGATAGAGTTCGTTGAACGGAATGCCTTTCGCCTGTCCATCGGCAAAGCTGGGCGGATACCCGGTTAGTACCCAATGTCGCCCGGTCTGATGCGCGTTATCGGTGTGGCTGTGCGATCGCAGAATCGTATACTTGTCCGCGACCTTGGCGCAGAGGGGAAGCAACTGACTGATCTGAGTCCCCGGGACCACCGTTGAGATGGGACTGAACGGCCCGCGTATCTCCGCCGGCGCTTCGGGTTTCAGATCCCACATATCGATATGACTGGGGCCACCTTCGAGCATCAGAAAGATGCAGGCTTTGGCTTTAGGCTTCAGGGAGGTGGCTGCCTCGGCCTGCATTTGCAGCAATGCAGGAAGCGAAAGTCCTCCGAGCAGGCGAGTTACTCCGACATTCAGCATGCGTCGTCGCGAGATACCATCACAAAAGCGATGTTCAATCCCGAACGTCTTATTCAGCATGACGGCGTCCTCAGCAAGACAACTGCGCATGGCTTGTTCCTGACTCGTTGCGGATCATCAATCCACAATGACAACCACACAAGTGATGTTGTCGCGAGATCCACCTTCGAGCGCAGAATTTACCAGTTTTTCTGCCAGCTTCTGCGGATCGTCCGAAAAATTCAGCAGAGCCGCGATCTCACGATCTTTCAGTCCGTCCGTCAGACCGTCGCTGCAGAGAATGAAACGGTCACCGGACTTCGGTACAATCTCAGTGGCTAATCCACCAGTTGCCCCATCCCGGCTTCCCAGGTATTTGTAGAGCACATTCCTGTATCGGTGTGTCTTGGCCTCTTCGGCGTTGATCGTACCGGCATCAAGCAACGCCTGAGTCAACGAGTGATCGGTTGTAAGCTGGCGAAGTTTTCCGCTGCGATACTCATAAGCCCGACTGTCACCAACCCCGATGAAGTAAAAGCGATCAGCCGCTCGCACCATCATCACCACCGTTGTGCCCATGTTTCGCAATCCGGGCTCGACCTCACTCAGAGCGATGATCTCTGTATTGGCAAACGCAATTGATTTTTCAAGTGCGTCGTTAACGACCTTGACGTTGGCCTTGTCAAAATCGAGCAGTTGTTCCAGCTTCTTCGGGATCAGCTCGATCGCCAAAGCACTGGCTCGTTCCCCAGCACTTTGTCCGCCCATTCCATCTGCAACGATCAGGAAACGACGCTGCTGATCCAACAGGCAGCTGTCTTCGTTATTCTCCCGGTAGTTTCCGGTGATGCTAAGGTGACCCGTCCTGATCGAAACCATTGAATTATCCAGAGATCTTGTGCGGCTATAAAGAGGGCTGTCGATTCGTGATGCTAAACCTGATCGCAAACGATGCGTTCTCTTGTTCCGGCTGGTGAGCAAAACCGCTGATTGTTTCGCCAAAACGGTTCAAACGCAACAGTTTGAACAAAAACGGTCGTCGTAAGTCGATAGCTTTATTCGGCCGAGTGGCACAAAGTCTCGACCAGATTGGTCAACCCGAGCGTCGTCGCGGAGATCAGAAGCTCTCCCGCGAGGAATCCTGCCGATGCTCCCAGCATGTGCGCCTGGCCTTCAACCAGTCGAAAGACTCGGTCTTTTTCGGGCGGAAACTGTGTTCGGTAGGCCTTAATGGACTGAATCTTCAGCGTCAGTGTTTCCGAGATGTCCGAAACAAAGGCTCCACCTCCAGGGGGATGATTCAAAGTCTGCAAGCCCAGCGGATACCAAATCTGACGCTGAATCCTGTGGACCGGAAGCCCGGGAAAGAACTCGTCCCATTTGCTCAGCCGGGAATAAAAGACTGCGGCATCCGTGATCTGCATGGCCTGCCAATGATCGGGTGACGCCAGGGGAGTCCGATCTGCGATCCCCAGTACCAGCCGCGGGCGGTATCGTCGAAAAACGCTCGCAAGAGCAACTCGGCTTTCAAAATTGTCAAACAGACGGCGATTCGGCAGCGTCAGGATTTCTCGGACCTGAACACCAAGAATGCTGGCGGCTTCGCGAGCTTCCTGAAGACGAACATGCGGGCCGGGGCTCAATGGAGTTGGCTCTCCGTCGGTCAGGTCCACAATCCCGACCCGATAGCCCTGCTGAACCATTCGAGCCAGCGTGCCGCCACACCCGATCTCCACATCATCCGGATGAGCGCCGACTGCGATAACATCGAGAGGCTCGGGCAACTCAACCGAATTGGACAACATGATTCTCAACCCTCACTGCATGGTCTCAGAGTGTTATCGCACGGCACTGGCCGGATCCCATTTTGCAACGCTCGGATCATTGGGAACAACAAACAATTCGACTCGCCGATTTCGCTGACGAGCGGTATCAGACTTGGATACCTCCAGCGGATGAAACTCACTGTAGCCCATGGACGCAATTCTTTCAGGATCAACACCCTGCTTGAGTAACTCAAGAATCACCGCGTCGGAGCGATCTGTCGACAGATGCCAGTTTGTAGGATGCTTGATCGCTGTTTCCGCTCTGACAATGTTTTGATCGTCAGTGTGACCAACCACCAGAATCCGCATTCCGTTAGCCGAGCCGGACACAACTGAGGAAACAAATTCCTTGATGGTGGGAGCCGCTTCCGGACGGATGACGTCGCTCCCCAAATCGAACAGAATGTCGCTCCGGAATTTGTTCAGACCGGTGGCGGGGTCGTACTCAAAACCTTCCGCGGCAAGGGCCGAATTGAATCCGCTGCCATCGGACTGAGAATCCGTCATGGTTTTGGCAAATCGATCGGTCAACTCCCCGCGCTCTGCCACGAGATTGTTGATGCGATCATTTGCCGTGGTCAGTTGTGACTGAGTATCCCCAAGCTGGGACATCAACGACTGCCGTTCATTGTCAAGTCCCTGAATCATCTGCGTGTTCTGAGCATCGGCGGCTGCCAACCGCTGGTTTTCAGCAAACAGTTCCCGCGCATGCGTCTGAGCCTTGACCAGATGATCCTTGTGTCGACCATGTTTGCACCCGCTGAGACCTATTGCGGCAAACGACAGCAATGTAATCGTGAATCGAATTGACGGACTGGCCATATTCAGATCATCCCTGACAAAGAAGTTCTCTGATCAATTTCCGGTTCAGCCGTAACCAAGCTGAATCTCCTTCAGGCGAGCCCTACAGTCGCCGCCGCTCCCTGATCAGTAAACTGTATCTGCCGATCCCCAACAATCGTGTTCCACGAGAACAGCACACGACAGCCGGTTCGGAAGACTTCCGGGAAAAGAGTAGCGTTCGGGGAATCGGATCGTGAAGAGTCTTTTGAGCCTTTTTCTTCCGAATCGAGGCCGAGCACGCTTTCGACTTCTTCAGCCGTTGATTCTGGTGCAGTTACTGCCGTTCACGGTGAAGGTTATGGCAGGTTTTGCGAGCGTATCGAATGAACTCCGGCAGATTTTGCTGGACGTTTACGCGTGAATTGCAGACCAGTTTCACTCTCAATCATTCCCTGAGTGAAAAGACTTCATGCCTGCTTGTCAGCGAATAGCCGCAGCGTTTTTACACTTCCGAGCGATCAGCTTCATCTGGGGAGCCACAGCCGGGCAGGGTTCTCCGGAGATGCCATGACGTGAGCTGTAGCGAAACGTCAACATGTCATTACAACTGTGCCAAATCGTCTCATCTTGCCGGCGAAATACTTGTCGCTTCTTCGAAACACGTCTTCTCATTCGGATTCCGCGACGCGCGATGGTGCAATTATTACGGTCTTAAGGGCTGGTTGAATTCTGCTTGAGTCCCATCGGTTTATTCGTTGGTGAGTTTTCAGAAATTCTATGGTGCAGGATTCATACTTCATCAGATCTTCCTTCTTCAGTTGAATTCATTCACTTCCTCAGAGTCCACGCCATCAAGCAATGTCTGCTTCTTCAGAACACCGGGCGGAAAAAACCGAAATGACAGGCCAGCTTCAAGGTCTGAATCAGCTTCGTTTTCTCGCTGCCCTTCTGGTGTTCACGCAGCATTCACTCAGCTGCTGCCATCTGGACGAATGGATCGACGTCGCTGGCTTCCGGATCGGCCGAATCGGGACAGCATTATTCTTTCTGCTCGGCGGGTTTCTTTCAGCCTCGACACGTCGAAAGCCCCTGAGTTGGATAAAGGACCGATTGATTGCTCTGTTCCCATCCTATTGGGTGGTCACCATCGTGGGATTTATCCTTGCCGCCGTGACCGCAACAAAGACCTTTGATGGCTGGCAAGTCCTGTCGCAACTCGCAGGTATGGGATATTTCACTCACGGTGACCACATCGTCAACGTGGCCACTTGGTTCATTTCTCCTTTGCTGCTGATGTATGCGGCTGTGGTCGTGGCCAGATTGATCTCTGTAAAAATGATGACTCCCGTACTGATTGCAGGAATGATTGTCGAAGCCTTTTCAATAGAACCAGAGTTCTCAGCGGTCCGCTGTCATGCGGTGACATTTTTCATGGCGTTCTTCGTGGCTTCAGCGGGGCTGCAGTACCGAAACATGGCTGCCCTGTTAATGACAATCTCGATGATCACTCTCTCAGCGTTTCAGCCGGAGTTTCGATATGGCGCAATCGCCAGTGCCATGCTGTTCGTTGCGTTTCAGGTGGAACAGGAAGTGCGATTATGTAACCTATTTTCGAAGTTTGCTTACGAGTGGTTTCTGGTGCATGGGCTGTGTCTGGCGATAGTTTCTCACTTGACGCCGTCCCCGCCGCTGATCATCGTGGGGGGAGCAGTCGCGTCGATTATTTCGGCGTTGTTGTTACAGAAATTCGTACGATGGGGAAAATCAATTCGCATCGTGAACTCGGATGAGAGGCTGTCGGATTCATCACGGAGTTCTGCAAAAAGAAATACTCAGAAAACGGACACAGGTTTGAAGGGAACGCGATCAGAGACTGAGCGACCTTCACGAGTGCTTACGAACCAAAACGCGTGTAACCAGACGGCTTCGTTGGAAGTCTGATGAGCTTATGCCGCCAAAATGGATAGAACGAGCATCACGGTTTTGATCAGGCGGCAGATCGCATAGAATTACGCTGGGCCGTTTCGTTCGCCCCTTTGACTGACCGATTTGCTTCGTGTGTTACAGGATTATGGCCATGTCCCAGCATGAATTACTCACAACGCTGAAGACTCTCCAGACTCAGCTTTCCGGTGCAGGCGAAATTGATGAGCCAACTCAGAAAATGCTGCAGAACGTGACGCGGGATATCCAATTGCTGCTTGCCGGTACAACGTCCGCCAGTGATGCTGACGACTCGCTGACGGAACGTGTGCGAGCGACGCTGATTGAATTCGAAGTTCGACATCCGCATCTGGGTGGCTTGCTTGAACGGATCACCGACGGTCTTGCCAGTATTGGCATCTGAATAAACACGAAATCAGATTCGGCAACCGCGTGGCAGGTGGCCCTGGTTGATCTGTTTTCGGGTCAAAGGCATTGCCAGTCGTTTTCTGATCGGCGCAGCAAAAAGCTCCGGCATCTGAGACGCCGGAGCTTTGAAGTCTTATTTCCGCAGCAAACGTTGACCAGCAAACGTTGACCAGCAAACGTTTATCGCTTCGGAGCGGTGCAAGTGCCGTGAGTGTCAGCCATTGACGTTTTCTGCTCGGTAATGCCCGGGCATTGTGTCGCCATCTCAGCGTTCAGCTCTTTGTACGCTGCCCACTCCGCTGGCAAATTATCTTCGTGGAAGATTGCTGCCACTGGACATTCCGGAACGCAGGCTTCGCAATCGATACACTCGTCTGGATGGATGAAGAGAATCGCTTCACCTTCGTAAAAACATTCAACTGGACATACGACCACGCAATCTGTGTACTTGCAGTTAAAGCATGGCTCGGCGACGACATGAGTCATTGAATACCCTTTCCCACCAGTAGTTCTGGTCTCACTCACGAAGATGACAGCGCCCAACATGAGGCGATTTGAAGCATTGAAACGCATCGAATTCGAACAACACTCTCCAGGAACGCATCGGAGGTGACGAACTGGAGATGCAGTTTTATGACATCCTTTTCGGCAATTTCCAGACGGTTTAGACAGGCAATCCCACAGACTTGAAATTGAGACAGAGTCTCCAAAGTTTAACACTCGGCAAAAAGTGGCTCAGCGAAGCGAAGGCCGAAAGATCCCGGATGTCGAATCTGCCAGAACTTCCCAATCGGAACATGATTCGATGATTGTCGAACGCGGGCGAAAATGGTTGTTGTTGCACTTGAGAGGAACTGGCACAATCTTAGCATTGCTTCGAGGACATGATTCTGTTGACTGTGACGTTTTACTTCCCAATGAGTCTTACAGTTTGGGAGTTGGTTGTTTTTCGGAACTTGCTCGAAGGCGCTTCAGTCTCCAATCGGGCTGTTTTTGAATTGAGCGTTCACCGTGCCACTCACTGATATTGATCGAAAGCTGTTGAACGATTTACTCGCCGGACAAGGCGGTACGTGGAAATTGTTTGTGGATCGTTTCACTGGACTTTTTCTCCAGGTCATTCATCACACTTCGCAGGCTCACAGCCTGAAATTGAACGCCGACGACATCGAAGATCTCTGCGCCGAGACCTTTGCTGAACTGCTTGCCCGCGACATGGCTGCCCTGCGCAGCTTTCGAGGACGGTGCTCTTTGGCAACCTATCTGGGAGTTATTGCTCGCCGAGTCGTTGTTCGAAAGCTGACTCAGCATCGATTTCTTCAGGCGATGGGTCATGTCAATGCTCATCAAGCCGCTGTTGATTTTGCCTCCAGCGATGTTCCCGCTGTGAAGCATGTCGAAAACCAGGATCAGGTCGATAGTCTCTTGTCACGACTTCCAGAGGAGGCTCGTCGCGTCCTTTGTTGGATTTACATGGACGGAATCAGTTATCAGGAAGTGGCCAGACGACTTGGCCGTCCGCTGAACTCGATCGGCCCGCTGATGACCCGCATTCGCAATTTGGCCGGATTAGCCGAAAAGGGTTGAATCAGGCAACTCAACTTTCCCTCGGTATTCCCCTTTGACTGCCGATTAAGCTATTCTGGTGAACAAATCACCTGTGTCAGACTTGGCACGCGAATCGGTATTGAGGCACCAGACTTGCACCTATAAACTCTGGCTGCCCTGATTCTGTGATGTTGCTGGATTCCAATGCCCATGTGCCGTTTGCTGATTGTTGTCGCGACAGTAGTGCCAATGCTGATTCACAGCATTCTGGGCTGTTGCTGGCATCACGCGCATGCGGCGATGCCTGTTGGAAGCTGCGAACAGTCCGATAAAGAGTTGTCTGGTCCGGATCGACTGAGCAAATGCTGCGGTCATGGGCACCCCCGCGATCAATCGCCTGCAGAATCGGATGTCGCGAAGTCCTCTGCCAAGTCGATCGAGCAGACGAGCGATCCTTGTTGTCCGGATGATGAACAGTCTCCTTGCGACGAAGATCGTTGTGTGGTGTTTTGGGCCGAATCCACGAAACAGAAAATCGGCTCGCCTGGCCGAATCGTGGAACTGGCAACCGACCAAACCTTTGAATCAGTGTCTTGTCAGTCGACGAACACCGTTCGACTGCTTGTCCTGCAAGCCCCGCAGATAAATGCGGCGAGTCCCCGCGCCCGGACGCAGGTGTGGATCGTTTAGGCTGGTCAACGATTCTCGGCCCGCGATGAGTACGTTTTGATCGCCGTGCGATCGACGACAATCGCCCGTGTGTCATGCTGATTTGTGGCCACGTTTCTGTGCGGCTCGATCAAATCAAACGCCCTTTGGGGTTTACCCGTTCATCAGATTCTTGCTAATCCTGCAGCACTTGATGCTGCTTTCAGGGAGACTTGGCGTGAAACTCCTCTCGCGGCAATTGCGGTCCAAATGGTTTTGGGGGATCGGTCTGATCCTTATCGTTGGCAGTGGATACGCGACGCGGTCCAAATGGTGGGAGCCGTCTCAGGAGTTCGTCCGAAAGACCATCTCCGGTACTCGCTCTACGGCTTCGATCGACGCACACGAAGGCCATGCTGCCGATTCGATCGATCCTCACGAGGGGCATGATCACACTGCCGACGAATCGGGCACGCTTGAACTCTCGACGCAGGCTCAGGGCAATATCGGACTCACTACCGAATACCTTCAGCCATTGAAGACCGAGACATTTCGGCGATCGATTACGGTACCAGGGCTGATTGTGGAACGACCGGGGAGAACGCGTGTTGAAATCTCAACGCCAATGGCGGCTGTGATTACTCATGTTCACGCAGTCCAGGGCGAAGCCGTCAAGCCGGGGACATTGCTGTTTCAGCTGCGAATCACAGCCGAAGCGCTCGTATCAACGCAAACGGACTTGTTGCGCACGGTAGGGGATCTCGATGTGGAAAATCGCGAGATTGCACGACTTTCGAAGGCCACGGAAGCGGGGACAATCTCCCAGAAGACTCTGCTGGAACGGCAATACGCCAAAGAAAAACTCGAAGTTCTGATGAACACTCAAAAAGAAGCGCTCCGCCTTCATGGACTGTCTGAACGACAGATTGAAGACATTGCCAGGAATCGCCGCCTGTTGCGAGACCTGCAGATCCTTGCGCCAGGACGCGACAGTCATGCGGAAGATGAATTGCACCTCTCCAGCACCGCGGTCCGTCCCGTCTCCATGACCGCCGGTCAATCCGTAACGAACGACGAATCCACGCATCAGGTTGATAATCAAGGGGCTGACAATTCCCAGGTTTCCAGTGTGGACGACACTCCGCTGATACTTCAGGAAGTCCTTGTACACAAGGGCGAAACAGTGGCCGCCGGAACGACCCTCGCCGTTCTTGCTGACTACTCCGAGCTTTACATTCAGGGGAACGCGTTCGAACAGGACGTGGAAATGTTGTCCCAAAGTGGTCAGCGCAACTGGAAGATTACGGCCCTCTTCGAAGGGGCAGGCAATGCCATTCAGAAGGTTGAGAATCTGGATCTGGTTTATTCCGCCAGTGAGATTAATGTCGAGTCCCGTTCATTGTCGTTCTTCGTACGACTCCCCAACGAAGTGGCCAGAGAAATGCCTTCTCCAAACGGTCAGCGTTTTCTGGACTGGAAGTACCGTCCCGGCCAGCGAGTTCAGTTGCGCGTCCCGGTCGAAGAGTGGACGGCACAGATTGTGTTGCCGGTAGAAGCCATTGCACGCGAAGGTGCGGAGTCGTTTGTCTTTCAGCAGAACGGAAAGCACTTTGATCGAGTGCCTGTCCATGTGCGGTATCGAGATTCGTCGCACGCTGTGATTGCCAGCGACGGCTCATTGTTTCCTGGCGATGTTGTTGCGCTGCGTGGTGCCCATCAGATGCAGATGGCCCTGAAAAACAAGTCTGGCGGCGGTGTTGACCCGCATGCCGGACATAACCACTGATTCAGGAGCCAGCCATGTTAAATGCGATTATTCGTTTTGCGCTTCGCCAGCGGATGCTGGTTCTGGCAGCAGCGCTGCTGGTCACGGGATACGGCACCTATCTGGCTCTCAACACGCCCATCGACGTGTTTCCGGATCTGAACCGACCGCGAGTTGTGGTGATGACGGAAGCCCCCGGGCTGTCTCCGGAAGAAGTCGAATCCCTCATCACCTTTCCGATCGAAACCGCACTGAACGGAGCCAACGGCGTCGAAGCGGTCCGTAGTTCGTCGGGTGTCGGAATCTCCGTGATCTATGTGGAGTTTGGTTTCAATACGGACATTTACAACGATCGACAGGTGGTTAACGAACGACTGCAGTTGATGCAGGGGCGACTGCCCGAGGGCGTAACACCTCAACTGGCTCCGATCTCCTCGATCATGGGCCAGATTCTCATGCTGGGGATGTTCAGCGAGGGCGACAAGACGCCCCCGCTTGAGTTGCGGACGCTGGCCGACTGGGTCGTCCGACAACGCCTGTTGACGATTCCCGGAGTTGCCCAGGTCTTTACGATGGGAGGCGGTCGAAAACAGTTTCAGGTATTAGTGAATCCTGACGAATTGCTTCGCTTTGGCGTTTCGCTGCAGCAGGTGAAAGATGCCGTGGTCAACAGTAACGAAAATGCGACCGGCGGGTATCTTGATCAGCAGGGACCGAATGAACTGCTGGTGCGAGCTCTGGGAAGAATTCAGACGATTGAAGATCTTGAACAGGTCGTTGTCACTATTCGAGCAGGCCGACCGGTGATGTTGACACAGATTGCTCAAATCGTCGAGGGCGCTCAGGTAAAACGTGGTGACAGTGCGGCGTTCGAACGGAATGATGAACCTGACGAAACGCAGGAGGCTGCTGCCGCTGCCGAGTGGTCTGGTGGCCCCTGCGTGGTGCTCACGATCAACAAACAGCCCGGGGCCGACACGCGCGCAGTGACCGATAACGTGATGCAGGCCATCGCCGGATTGGGACCCTCATTACCGAAGGACATTCAAGTCATTCCGCTCTACTCTCAGAAATCCTTCATCGATCGAGCCATCGAAAACGTCGTTGAGGCGCTGCGTGATGGGGTGGTTCTGGTGGTGATCATTCTGGTCTTGTTTCTGATGAATATCAGGACGACGTTTATCACGCTGACCGCCATCCCGCTGTCGCTGGTGATCACCGCGTTGGTCTTTGCAGCGGCAGGCATGTCGATCAACACGATGACTCTTGGGGGTCTCGCCGTCGCGCTGGGTGAATTGGTGGATGATGCGATTGTCGATGTCGAAAATATTTTCCGGCGACTGAAAGAAAACAAGCATGCGATAAAACCAAAGCCTCCGTTGCTGATTGTATTTCAGGCCAGTACAGAAGTTCGAAACTCGATCGTGTTCAGCACGATTATCGTTTGCATCGTCTTCATTCCGCTGTTTGCTTTGACAGGGATGGAAGGACGCCTGTTCGCGCCGCTGGGTGTGGCTTACATTGTTTCGATTGCGGCATCGCTGCTGGTTTCACTCACTGTGACACCGGTGCTTTCTTACATGTTGTTGGGGCATGCAAAGCTGTCTGAGCATGGCGAAGACGGATTTTTGCTGCGAGGTCTGAAAGGTGTTGCCAGCCGGGTCATCCGCTTCAGTCTGGCATATCCACGGCTTAATCTTTCAGTGGTGGTGGTGAGTGTGCTGATCTCCGGTGTGTTCGTGATCAATCTGGAACGAGACTTCCTGCCGCCGTTCAACGAAGGTTCGATCCAGTTGAATGTTGTGCTGCCGCCGGGAACGTCGCTGGCCGTATCAAACAGCATTGCCGCCCGTTGCGAACGACGACTGATGCAGGTGCCGGATGTGGTCCGCGTTGGTCGACGTACCGGACGTGCGGAACTTGACGAACACGCAGAAGGCGTCAATACGAGTGAATTGATCATTGATCTCAATCAGAGTTCGCACCTGACCCGCGAAGAGCAGATCAACGAGATTCGCGAGGCGATGGCTGATATTCCCGGCGTGGTCTCGGCCGTCGAACAGCCGATTTCGCATTTGATTTCCCACATGCTGTCCGGTGTAAAGGCTCAGATCGGGATAAAGATCTATGGGGATGATCTGGACCTGTTGCGGCGAAAAGCTCAGGAGATGGAGCAGGCCATTAAGTCGGTACCAGGCGTGGCGGACCTGATGCTGGAACCGCAGGTGCTGATTCCTCAATTGCGGATCGAACTCAAACGCGACAAGCTGGCTCTGAATGGACTGACTGCCAGCCAGGTCAATCAATTCATCGAAACGGCGCTGAATGGTGTTGTAGTTTCTGAAGTTCTGGTCGGACAACGCACGTTTGACCTGCTGGTTCGATTTGACAACAAAAATCGTGAAGACATGGATGGACTGCGTCGTCTTTCCATTGACCTGCCGGAAGGCGGCACAGTGCCATTGGAGTCGGTTGCCCATATCTATGAAGCGGGTGGACCGAACACGATCAACCGTGAGAACGTGCGACGGCGCATCGTGCTGCAGTGCAATGTCAGTGAACGTGGCGTGGTCGATGTCGTGGCGGATATTCAGAAAAAACTCAACCCCATCGCGGCAACTCTGCCACCAGGCTACTTCGTGGAATACGGCGGACAGTTTCAGAGTCAGAAGGAAGCCAGTCGCATCCTGGGAGTGCTCTTCGTCGTCTCACTCGTCGGCGTATTTCTGACATTGTATGTGATGTTTCGGTCGGTCAATCTCAGCCTTCAGGTGATGGCCGCGTTGCCGATGGCATTTATTGGAAGCGTGGCGGCTCTGGTGTTGACAGGTCAGACTCTGACCATCGCGGCGATGGTTGGATTTATTTCCCTGGCGGGTATCGCATCCCGCAACGGGATCCTGTTGCTGAATCATTATCTTCATCTCGTAAAATATGAAGGTGAAACGTGGTCCCACTCCATGATCATTCGGGCGGGGCTCGAGCGTCTGGCACCTGTTCTGATGACGGCGCTGACGGCCGGCATCGGTCTGGTCCCGTTGGTCCTTGCTGCGGGCGAGCCGGGCAAGGAAATTCTTTACCCTGTCGCGACGGTAATACTCGGTGGTGTCATTAGTTCGACACTTCTCGACTTCTTCGTTCACCCGGCTCTGTTCTGGCTCTTCGGCCTGAAAGCCGCACAACGCGTTGTCAGCGAAGCCGCGGAAGAGATTCCTTTGGTCGAACCTCATGAAGAGATTGCTCAAGGCCACCAGATAGTCACGGCGCCGATCGCTTAGCGCAAAAACGTTTAAGAGACAGAGCTTCTGCTGGTGCGTCACCAGGAGAAGTGCTGTTTTCAATTCATGAAAGTGTAAGATTATGACAGTTCATCGATTTTCGTTCCGATCCCTCAGATTCCTGGGTGTGCCGATTGTTGGCCTTGCGCTCGTCTGTGCAACAGGATGCAGCGAATCCGGCACGACAGTTCCCGGCAACACGATCTCCGAGCTGCCACCAGAGACCGGTGGCCACGACGAGCATGCTCATCCCAGTGAAGGTCCTCATCACGGCGACCTCGTGGAACTGGGCAACGAAGAATATCACGCCGAAGTTGTCCACGGTGATGCGGGCAGCGTGACAGTCTATATTCTGGATAGTGCTGCAAAGGCCACCGTTCCGATCGACTCCGCCGAACTGATGATCAACGTATCGCTCGATGGCAACGCTAACCAATTCAAATTGCCTGCCGAACGTGAAGCGACTGATCCTGAAGGCAAGTCCTCCCGCTTTTCGGTGAAGGACGAAGAGCTGGCCAAAGTTCTCGACGACCATGATGCAAGTGCGAAACTGGTTGTCATGATCGACGGCAAATCATTTTCCGGGACGATTGAACACAAACACGAGGAAGAACACAAACACGACGACGAGCATAAGCATTAGTCGTTCGGTAAGGTCATCTGTTCGGCGGCCAGTATGCTGAGCATGCACGAATCCAGCGGCCACGTTTCAGCTGGCCGCTGTATTGTCATTCAATTGCTTCGCCATTATGTGCCGCCCTTGCCAAACCTTAACGCGGGACCCTCGAAGGAAAACCGCTGACCGCATGACAATCTATGACCAATTGCTCTTAACACCTCCCACGGGATAGCATCCGTCGTACAACTCGGTCCCGGCCGACCACCAATCTTGATTGAAGAATCGAAATCCAGACAGAAGGCAGACGATGAACATCCTGTTGTGGGTTCTGCAGGTGCTCGCCGCGCTAATGTATGGAGCGTCGGGAGTGATGAAGATCTTCATGTTCGATAAGATCAGCGAGGACGTTCCATCTTTTGGTGCATTGCCGCGGGAGGCCTGGATGGGCCTCGGCATACTGGAACTTGTCTGCGCCGTCGGGCTTATTGTACCAGCCGCCTTCCACTGGCAGCCGAAACTCACTGTCGTGGCCGCCGCAGTTCTGGCGACCGAGAGCCTCGTGTTCATTGGAGTGCACGTTAGATACCGCGAAATCGCGACCATCATCATGTGTGTCGTGCTGGGGCTTCTCATGTCATTCATCGCCTACGGCCGGATGGTGCTAAAGCCGTTCGTCTGAACGGCGGTTAAAGCACCGCGTGGACTCCAGCAATCACCGAGACGCTTGACGCGTTTCGCTGCAAAGTGACTTTCATCGGGCGTCCGTGCGAAGATTCTGCTATTCGGCGGTCTCGTTGGCCCTCGTTATGCGGCGGTTGAGGGGACCGATAACCTGCGTCCGATCTGCGATGCGATTGGTCAGCGAATCTTTGCTGCCGAACGCAAGACCGACACGCTTGCCAATCGTCGTTTATTGTCTGCCAAGCTGCATGGCGTGCAAGGTCCGATGTTTTTCATAATCCAGCCGGAGCTTCGCTCACTGCCGCAGCCTGAATCACCATCCGGAATCCCAGGCCAACATACCGAACCGACGGCGCGTAGGCATCGCGATGCGATGATCGTGAGTAAAGCGGAACAAAGAACCAGCCTCCGCCGCGAATGGATCGCAGAAGACCGGAATTGAGTCCCGTGGGATCTTTGACAGATCCTGTTGGATAGTCGCCAAAAAAATCACTGCACCATTCCATCACATTACCATGCATATCGTGAAGTCCCCAGGCATTCGGAAGCTTGCTGGCGGTAGGGTGAGTGGTCTGCGCGGAGTTCTTATGGAACCAGGCGTATTTTTCAAGCTGAGTATCGTCATCACCGAAGCAAAACGACGACGTGGAACCGGCACGGCAGGCATACTCCCACTCGGCTTCGGTCGGCAGGCGGTAGAGATTTCCTGCAACTTTTTCTGTAGGGAGATTGCTCAGGCGGTTGCAAAACTCATTAGCTTCAGTCCAGTTAACCGATTCCGCTGGAAGAGATTCGCCTTTGAAGTATGAAGGATTAGTACCCATCAATGCCTCATACTGACGTTGAGTGATTTCCGTTTGCTGCATCCAGAAGCCCCTGGTCAGTGTGGCCTCAAACGGGGATTCGTTCAAAAGATGCGTGGGGTCATTTGCGTTGCTCCCCATTTGAAAGGTGCCTGCGGGGCACCAGCAGAACTTGATTTTTAAGGATGTCAATTCACAGACCTCGCCTGCGGAAACGCCGGTCGGAACCGGTGCTGATTGATAAGACGTGTCAGAAGCGATACTGATTTCATTCAGCGGCCTGGCATTCAGTGGTTTGTCCGGACTGCCGGCGATTTCACCAGGATCTTTGGACCCATTGGCAGGCCCTTGCCCGCCCTCTCCAGGCACCGAAGCCGTGGAAGCGTCATCAGTGGCGGCATCGCCGCAACCGGCAAGACCTGTCACCAAAAGAAATCCCAGGAACAAAATCCATGATCGATCAATAGCTGCAGAAGACATCTGACGTCAGGCCTTCACTCTGAATTCCAGATTCAGCAGGGGATCTGGTGAAAATAAATCGAAAAAACTGAGTCAAGCGGCAATGATTCTTTTTTCTTCGAATCCGATTTCCAGGACGCGAGCTTGACAATGGAATGGGATATGATGAACATCATACACTGCCGGCTGTAGACATCAAATCATACCTCCGAATCCACAGGGTAATCCCTGCCAAATGATGACTCATCACCTTCGTAGTGTGTGTTTATATCCTTAATTAGGAGACGACAGATGAAGTGCGAATCGGTTATGCCTCGAAGGCGAATCGGCTTTACGCTGATTGAACTGCTGGTGGTCATTGCGATTATTGCGATTTTGATTGCGCTGCTTCTTCCTGCGGTGCAGCAAGCTCGTGAGGCCGCACGGCGGACTCAATGCAAGAACAACCTGAAACAGCTGGGTCTGGCGCACCACAATTATCACGACGTGGCCGGCAGTTTTGCCCCGAACATTAATACCATCTGGACCGGCCCGCCGTATACCACAGCGAATCGTGCACGGGGTGGTAGCCAAGCAAGCCATTTGGTTAATTTGCTGCCATATATGGAGCAAGCGCCGCTCTACCAGAGCATCAATTTCGGCAGCAACGTCAAAGCGTGGCAGACCAATGTCAATGGACAACTGATCAACGCCATTGTTATTCCGGGATATCAGTGCCCTAGCGAGTCACGGGGATCGATGCTGGCAACCGGAACTAATCCAGCCCGCGCTATGACCAGCTATGCAGGCTGTACCGGTTCAACGCTGCAGGCGAGTTCCACCGGGTGCAACCTGGTGACAATTGTCGGCAATGGAGGTCCACTGTTTGACCCGAATGACGATGGGGAAGACTGGTTCGGACGAGCAACGATTGGTCAGTATGCCCGCACAGACACTCCCCACCCGAACAATATCTCCGGGGTCATTGCACGCAGTTCATGGGCCGCAAAGATAAGAGACATCACTGACGGAACGTCCAACACAATCCTGATGGGAGAAGTTCGCGGCTGGTGCTCGGATGCTCTTGGCTATTGGGGACCAGGCACAGGTGGTGGATGGGCGGACTCGGAATCATTGTGGTTCTCGACAACCGCACCGATTAACTTCCCAACCTGCCCGGGCGAAAATGGAAATCCGCAGGCTGGCGGGGCCGGGTGCAAGGCTGTGGGAAGCTGGAATACCGCCATGGGGTTCAAGTCACAGCATGTGGGTGGTGCGCAGTTCCTGTTGTGTGATGGCAGTGTCCGGTTTATCAGCCAGAACATCGACCATAACACCTACCAGATGCTCGGCGATCGATGGGATGGGCAGGTGATTGGCGAGTTTTGAGAGCTGAACTTCGGGTTGGTTTTCACCGTGACTGCAGGCTGCGACGCAGCCGGTAGTCACGGTCGTTCGGTTTCCACTTTTCTGCCTTTTATTGCCATTTTTGCCATATAGAGGTCATCATGTTGGGCAAGCATTCGGGAGTGTTGTTTTTATTTCTGGTCGCTTTCATGCTTGAGACCGCCGGTTGTTCAAGTGGGCCCGTCATACCCAAAACTGTCGCGGTCCGGGGGAAGGTTGTTTATAAGGACCAGCCCCTGGCTGACGCGGAAATTGGGTTCGTCGGAAAGCTCGACAACAAGGATGTATTGGCGGCGCGGGGAACGACGAATTCGGCTGGCGAGTTTACTCTTTCCACCTACATTGATCCGCAGCACGAGGTTTCCGGATCAACTCCCGGCGAATATGCTGTCACAGTGACGAAAATCGAACAGAAGGACATGGCGCAAGTTATGCAGGAATTTAAGGATAACCCTGCCATGACGTTCAAGCAACTGGTCCCGGAAAAATACTCTGACGCGCAGGCGACACCGCTGACAGCGACAGTCAAACTCGATGGCGACAACGTTTTCGAGTTTAAGCTGGAAGATTAGAGCCGGACGCAGTACCAATGATGGCCTCGAACCGACAACGCCTTTTGATAGCGAGCGCTGCGTTGATGGTTGTGTTGATCGTCAATGTGTTCCGGATCGTGCAAGGGTCTTTTTCCACATCGCAGGACCGCTTCGAAGAAGCCTTGCAGGCTGCTCATTCTGAGGACTGGTCTACTGTCACAGCGATCAGGCGTGAACTGTCCGCCGACCCAGACTTCCAGTCTCAAACGATGCTGCTATTTGGACTCCGGCTGGCGGCGGATGGGCACTTTGAATCTGCCTTGAGAAGTTTTAACCGAGCTGCCGAGAATCCTGAAACGGCGGTCCCCGCGCTTGCCGCGGCTGGACGCATTCTGTACCTGATGCAGCGCTACCGAGCGGCGATCACCGTCCTTCAGAAGGTCGTATCACTCGATCCCAGACACGAGGATGGTCACCGTTTTCTGGCTTCTGCCTACTATGACATAGGCGCCATGAATGATGCCCTGAATGTGCTGGAAGCAATTACTGAATTCTCGCCGGATGATTTTCGCGCTTATCGACTTCTCGCGATGATCCTCCAGGATTTTGAACGCTTCGATGAAGCGCTGATTCAGTGGAATGCTGCCATTGCCCGATTGGAGTCGGCACCGGTGTTTCGTGTTTATTGTCAGCTCCGCAAAGGAGAGTGTCTGATTCGGCTTCGACAGTACGACGAAGCCCTCGAAACACTCGCTGCCATTCCGGTTATGGAGGACGACAACATTGTCGATGGACTGTCAGCGAATGACTTCAATGCACAAGTCCTGGCTGCTCGTGCGGAAGCCTCCCTTGCGATGCGACGATTCGATGAGTCTGCGAAACTTGTTGCTGAATCTCTCGCTTTGTGCGTCGATAATATTGCGGCCATTCTTGTTGCCGTGCGGCTTGCGGAAGAACAACAGCAGTTTGAACAGGCTGAACTGCTTCTGAAGAACGCGATTGAACGGCATCCGAGAGAGGCCCAGTTGCATGCAAGGCTGGCTGACGTCCTGGCATCGTCCGGTCAGTCCGGGCAGGCGGCTGTCGCTCGAGCCCGTTCTGATGAACTGATGACGCTCACGAAGCAATTTTCTGACTTGCATCAACAGGCCATCGAGCAACCGGATGACGCGTCAGTTCGACTTCGACTCGCCCAGACGGCTGAGTTGTTGGGCCGTGACCGCATCGCAGAAATGTGGTATCAGGCCGCTGCAGGACTCGCCCCCGGAGATGCCGTTGTGTTGCAGGCACTTCAGGAGTTTCAACAACGGCAGCGTGCCAGCCTGGTGGATGGCGCAGCCAGATGACGGTCCAGCAGTGTTTACAGGACATGTGCGGGCCGAACTGCTGGCGAGATGACCTCTTTCCCAAGGCAGAAGATTCTCTTCCCTGTTTACCCGGCTCACTGTTACAGACCAAAACAGATCCCCGCAGTTCTGTTCGCATCGCCGTCCTTCTGCTGATTCTTTGTGGATGTCGTGAACAGTCGTCGAGAGTCGACTCGAACAGAATCCCGATTGAAAAGGACCGGGTGACCGTCATTCATGACTCAATGACTCTGGACCCCACAACGGGCGCAGCTTCGACGGGTACTGGGACCAGCAATCTCAGGTTTGAAGAGATGAACCTCGGCACGACCCTCACGATGAGTTACGCCAACGGTCAGCAGGCAGGGGAGAAAGCAATCATTGAATCGCTTGGTGGAGGTGTCGGAATCAGTGACATTGACGGGGATGGCTGGCTGGACATCGTGCTGCCTCGAGGAGGCTCGCTGAAAAACCGTTCGCTGAGTGGGAATGGCACAGGACTTCTGCGTAACCTGCATGGGCGATTCGCCGATGTCTCCGAGATATCGGGGTTGATGGTCGCCTCCCACTTCAATCATGGCGTAGCGGCAACAGATCTGGACCACGATGGTTTCTGCGACCTCCTCATCACTGGCTACGGTGGCGTTCAATTGTTCCGAAATTTCGGTGATGGCTCTTTCGAGGACATTACCCTTCAGTCAGGGCTGAACGATCCATTCTGGAGCAGCAGTGCGGCATGGGGTGACTTTGATGGGGATCGCAACCCGGATGTCTATATTGCGCATTATGTGGACTGGTCTTTTGACAATCATCCTGAGTGTTTTGCCGCAGACGGGAAGACAAGAGACGTCTGTCCTCCCCATCAGTTCTCAGGCGTCGATGATGCTTTGTTCCTGAGTGATGGCCGTGGAGGTTTTCACAACCAGACAATCCAGTTTCGCCTGCCAAAGGCGGGTAAGGGATTGGCGGTTCTGGCTGCTGACATCGATCAGGACAATGACATTGATGTTTATGTTGCCAATGACACGGTTGAGAATTTTCTGCTGCTCAATGACGCGGGCCACGGATTTTCTGATGTGTCACTGGCCAGCGGCAGCAGCGTCAGTGATCGAGGCACTCCTGACGGCAGTATGAGCATCGATTTCGGCGACTACAACAACGACGGTCGGGGTGACCTCTGGGTGTCCAATTATGAGCGAGAGGCTTTCGCATTGTATCGAAATCAAACGGGGTCATTTTTCCGGCATGTCAGTGATGTCACAGGAATCAATTCAGTGGCTGGAAAGTTTGTTGGCTGGGGGGCAGGGTTTTGCGATGCCGATCTGGATGGTGACGAGGATATCTTCGCCGCGAATGGCCATGTGCAATACACTCCCAGCCACGCGCCGTATTTGCAAAGGATGTTAATATTCGACAATCAGGACAAGACCCACTTCATTGAAGCGGCGGGCAACAGCCCGGACCTGATGGTACCGCGGAATGGTCGTGGACTTTCAATTGGCGATCTCGATCGCGACGGAAGACCAGACATGGTCGTCAGTCAACTTAACATGCCAGCGAAAGTCTTCAGGAATACGTCAAAGGTTTCGGGCAGTTTCCTGAACATCGAATTGGCAGGAACATGCTCCTCACGCCACGCCGTGGGAGCTGCCATTTTTGTGTCAACATCGCCGCAGAAACAATGGCGCGCTGTGAAAGGGGGCGGCAGCTACAGTTCCTCGTTTGCACCAGAAGCTCACTTCGGCATTCCGGCAGGACAACGTCCAACTGTTGAGATCCGCTGGCCGGATGGAAAGCAACAGCAGTCAGGATCGGCTGAACCTGGCAGGCGTTATCGCGTGATTGAATCAGCAACAACTGGATCAGCCCGTCTGGTCTGGCTGCCGGAATGAGAGGCGCCGACTACATAATCTGATTCCCCGCCGTACTGTCTCCGGATCTCGAAATCCTTGATGATTTCATCCCGGACAGTGTTGATTCGCGGGTAATTCACCGGAAGCACGCCAGTACCCCACGATCGCTTCGTTGAACAACCCCTGTTGACGGCTGCCCGTCAGTCGCTGTAAATTCCGCCATTCACATCGCTGACCGTTGAATTCGGAGGCCGGTGCGTTTCGGTGAAAACGCTTCGGCCCTTTTTCATTCCTGATTGCCAATACTGGATTCTGCCATGCCACGCTGGTTCGCTGATAACTCCCTGTCCATCGGACGCACGCCACTTGTACGTTTGAATCATGTCACAGACGGTGCTCCCGCGACAGTGCTTGCAAAAATTGAGGGGCGTAATCCCGCCTATTCTGTCAAGTGTCGACTCGGCGCAGCCATGATCTGGGACGCCGAGAAAAAAGGACTGCTGGGACCTGGAAAAGAGCTTGTCGAACCAACGAGCGGTAACACAGGAATTGCTCTGGCGTTTGTCGCTGCGGCAAAGCGAATTCCGCTGACACTGACCATGCCGGAAACCATGAGTATCGAGCGTCGCAAGCTGCTGCTGGCATTTGGGGCCAGATTAGTGCTGACTGAAGGTCCCAAGGGCATGTCCGGAGCGATTAACAAAGCCGAAGAAATCTGCGCATCGGATCCGGGGCGTTATGTGTTGCTGCAACAGTTCAAGAATCCAGCCAACGCGGCCATTCATGAAGAAACGACCGGCCCGGAAATCTGGGAAGACACGGACGGCGAAGTCGATATCTTTGTGGGCGGAGTTGGCACGGGCGGAACGATCACTGGGGTGTCTCGCTATCTAAAGAGCAAGAAGGGAAAGAACTTTCGCTCCGTGGCGGTCGAGCCCGCTTCAAGTCCAGTGCTGACTCAGTCAAGGAACGGCGAACCTCTAAAGCCTGCACCTCACAAGATTCAGGGAATCGGAGCCGGCTTTGTGCCAGACGTTCTGGACCTTTCGGTTGTCGATGAGATTGAGCAAATCACCAATGAAGACGCTATCCTGATGGCACGACGGCTGGCTCAGGAAGAAGGAATTCTCTGCGGGATCTCCTGTGGAGCAGCGGCAGCCGTTGCCGTACGAATCGCAAAACGCCCCGAAAATAAAGGCAAGACAATTGTGGTTGTGTTGCCAGACTCCGGCGAACGCTATCTGAGTTCAATTCTGTTTGAAGGCATCTTTGATGCAGAAGGCAAGGCTCGATGATGCGAGCTGAGCAGAATTCAGTGGCCGGCTGACGCGACACCAGCGCCAGCGGCTAACCTCCTGACAACGCGCCCCAAATAATGAAGGGTGCCGTTCCGGAGGAAATTGCAGCGGGCAATGGGGCATCGGTGGGGTCGTGTGACAGATCCCGCTGGCAGCCAAAATACCTCAGGAACGGTCGGCGTTTTTTCGTCACGTGATCGCGAATGGTACCGCAGAGCATTGGGTAACGAGCCTCGATCGCATCGACAACAGCATTGGCCGTGACGGGTTCCTCCACGTCCAGGTTGATCTCCGCTGCAACGCGCGCGAGTGTCTGCAGATGGAACGGCAGTTCCACTCGAATTCTGGTGGTTGTCATTTCAGTGTCTGTACCTCAACCGACAACACGCCGGGGAGGTCGTGGACGATACAACGCCAGTGATCGCCGCCGTCCGGAGAAACATAAACCTGGCCACCGCTCGTGCCAAAATAGATACCGGCCTCGCTAAGTGAATCGGTTGCCATGGCGTCTCTCAGGACATTGACGTAACAATCCGCCTGCGGCAGGCCATTTGTCAGTGCCTCCCAATCTGTTCCGCCGCTCCGGCTTCGGAAAACACGGAGCTTGCCTTCGTGAACATAGTGTTCTGAGTCACTTTT
Organism: Planctomycetota bacterium; assembly: GCA_031424595.1. Classification (GTDB taxonomy): domain Bacteria; phylum Planctomycetota; class Planctomycetia; order Planctomycetales; family Planctomycetaceae; genus SXXK01. The sequence continues at coordinate 8,694 of JANPHT010000147.1, read as the reverse complement.
AATGGGGATCACGTAGACCGTTTCCGGCTCATGCGGATGCACTTCGATCGGGAATCCAAAATCTGTCGGAAGGTTGCCGCTGATGTTGGTCCAAAGGTCTCCTCCATTGTCCGTCCGCATGACGTTCCAATGCAGCTGCATGAACACCACATCAGGCTTTGACGGATGCAGAGCCAGACGATGCACGCAATATCCAATTTCCGCGTTGGGATCCGGCAAGTACTTAGACTGAAGGCCGCGATTGATCGGCTTCCAGGTCTTACCCCCGTCATCCGTACGAAACGCGCCGGCTGCTGAAATTGCGACATAGATACGCAATGGATTGCTGGGATCCAGCAGAATTGTATGCAATGCCATACCGCCTGCACCGGGCTGCCATTTCGCTCCCTGCTGATCACGCAGTCCGGATAGCTCCACCCAGTTCGCAGCCCCATCCGTGGACAGAAACAGCGCGGCATCTTCAACGCCGGCATAAACGGTGTCACGATCTGTAAGAGACGGTTCCAGGTGCCAGACGCGTTTGAATTCCCAGGGATGCGGCGTCCCGTCGTACCACATATGAGTCCCGGGATCTCCATCGTAGACAAACTTATTACTCGCTCCGGCAGGAAGGCCGGTAAACTCTGCTGGTGATTCCCCGCCTGGTTGTTCCCAGGTCTTGCCACCATCATTGGACCGTTGAATGACCTGCCCAAACCAGTCGCTGCACTGCGACGCATAGATTCGAGCGGGATCTACGGGAGATCCCTTCATGTGGTAGATCGACCAGCCACCGAAGAATGGACCGGCCACATCCCATTTTTCCCGCTTACCATCCGAAGTCAGGATGAATGCGCCTTTTTTGGTGCCCACTAAGACTCTTACGTTGCTCATCGCCTTGTCCATAAAAAACGTCAATGTTTGAGATCATAAAATGCAGCAAAAGATCCTCTGACTGATTCGAGGAGTCCGATTGTGAACAGCAAAACCACCCTGGTCAAAACAAGCCGCTATCTTCGGTGCAGGACTTCGAAAAAAATCACTGAAAATCTCACGGACCTAAGAGTATAGAAAACAACTCACAGCGTAGTCGCTCAATCCCCGTACAGTTCCTGAAATCGTCGTTCAATTTCTGCTTTGGAAATGTCTTCGATGCGAGAAGCGACCGACCAGACATGTCCCCACGGATCGGTCATCACACCACTTCGATCACCATAAAACTGGTCGCAGATCGGCCGGAGTTCAGTCGCACCAGCCGCAATGGCGTGCGAGAAAACAGCATCAGCATCGGGTACATAAATCTGAAGACTGATGGTGGTACCACCACGACTTTGGGGGCCCAGGAAATCCAACTCCGGGTGTTCGTCAGCGATCATCACATGCGAGTTGCCGATGCGAATTTCTGCGTGCCCAATTCGCCCGTCTGGAGATGTCAGGCGGAGGACTTCTGTGGCACCAAAAGCCTTGATGTAAAATGCAATCGCATCACTCGCGCCACGGATCAGCAGATAAGGTGTGACAGAGTGGTAACCGGCTGGAATTGGAGAAACCTGGTTAGACATCGGAATCTTTCTGGCATTCGCTGGGGAATCAGGCGAGGGCGTCTACAATCGCGTCCGTGACTCGAAGATCGGAACAATCCTGTCCCGGAAAACTCATGATCTCAATCAATCAACTTCACTTCACTTACAAAGATGCACAGTTCTCTCTTAACATTCCGCAGCTTTGTCTTGAAACTCAGGAGTCGACAGCCATTGTCGGCCCCAGCGGATCGGGGAAAACAACTCTGCTGAATCTTATTGCCGGAATCCTGGCAGTGCCATCCGGCGACGGCGAAGTCATTGTCAATGGCGTTCCCGTACAAACGCTGAATGATGCCGAGCGACGGCTCTTTCGTCTACGCAACATAGGACTGGTCTTCCAGGACTTTCAGCTAATTGATTATCTGACGGTGACAGAGAATGTTTTGCTTCCCTGTCGGATTCATCCTTCAGTCTTACTGACAGCGTCACTTCGGGAGCGAGCCAAAGAGCTTCTGGATTCCGTGGGGATTCTGCCACTTCAGAATCGACCTGTCACGCAATTGTCCCAGGGCGAACGACAGCGTGTCGCCATCTGCCGGGCCTTAATTCTGTCGCCACCCCTTGTGCTGGCCGACGAACCAACTGGAAACCTTGATCCGATCAGTTCCGTGCGAATAGTAGATTTGTTACTTCGCCAGACGGCACTTGCAAAATCCACGCTGATCATGGTGACACATGATCATTCTTTGCTGAATCGCATTGATCGAGTTGTTCCGTTTGAACCATTTCTGCAACGCGCAATTCCTGAACCTGAGGCAGAAGGAGCGACTCCGTGAGAAATGCTCTGTTTCTGGCATGGAAATCACTTTGGTGGCATCGAGGTCGCTCCCTGATCATCATGGTCAGTCTGACAATGACCATCTGGCTTCCCATAACAGTCAGACTTGTGATGAATCAGTTTCGCACCGAGGTGTCTGCGAGAGCGCAGTCCACGCCACTTGTGATTGGGGCGGCCGGCAGTCGAATCGATCTGGCATTGCATGCTCTGTATTTTCAGTCGAACCCTCCGACGACAACCACGATGGCCGAAGTGAACCGGGTCACAGATTCGTCGCTTGGTGTTGCAATTCCGATGCATATCCGTTACCGCACTCAATCAAGGCCCGATATCGATGGCGCGCCGATTGTCGGGACATCACCCGAGTACTTTGAGTTTCGCAGGCTCAGTGTTGAATCAGGCGAGATGATGTCTCTGCTGGGCGACTGCGTCATGGGCGCTCGCGTTGCCAGGAGGATGTCGCTTAGACCGGGTGATTCGATACTCTCTGCACCACGAAATGCTTTTAATCTTGCGGGCGATTATCCTCTGAAGATGAAGATCACCGGCATTCTTCGGATTTCTCACACACCCGATGATGACGCTGTGTTTACCGACGTTCAGACGACGTGGGTTATCGATGGAATTGGACACGGGCACCAGGAATTGTCATCAAAAACAGACAAGAATCTGTTGCTCAGTTCGGATGACAAATCAACGATCACGGCGAACGCCGGAGTATTACCATTTACCGAGATCACCGCTGAAAACATCGATTCCTTCCATTTTCACGGCACACCGGACACCTTTCCTCTGACCGCGATCATTGTGGTACCGGCCAGCCCAAAAGCACGAGTGCAGATACTCGGTCGCTACTCATCGACTGCCGGGATTTCGCAATGCCTGAAGCCGCCGGAGGTGATCGAAGAACTGATGAGCCTTGTATTTCGAATGGAGCAGTTGGTCTGGGTGTGTTCGATCGCCGCAGCCATTGTCACGGGACTGCTGCTGGCCCTGGTGCTGTCGCTGTCGATGCGGCTTCGAGCGGCGGAAATGCAGACAATGTTTCGACTGGGGTGCAGTCGCCAGACGATTGCGTCGTTGCAGATCGCAGAGATTGTGATCACCTTATCGACAGCCGTAGCGTTCGCCATGCTGACAAGTGTGTTGACTGCACAGTTTGCCGGAGAGTCATTGCGGCAGCTGTTGTTCTGAAGCCCTTTCCCGAGCCCCGCAATAATTGCTTTCCGCAGCGAGCATCCGCCTTGGCCATGCGTATTGAACCTGACAAGATTCAATCGGTTCTGAACGCGAGTCGCTCGGCCAAACGCTTCAACGCTGGGCTGACGTCAAGCTTGTCGAGATGCACATTCAGCAGGCTGAAAGAATCCTGATTGGCAAACGCAGCCTTGAAGGCTTTTTCCAGATCCCCTTCGGTATGAACTTCAAAACCCCAGCCAGCACCAAGCAGCTCGGGCATTTTGTGATACTGCCAATTGAGAATGTCGTTAAAAGGGCCTTCCTGAATGAAACGTTCTGTGGAATAACCTTTATTGTTCAGGACCACAACGATCGGGTTGAACTTGTGCCGAACGGTCGTTGACAGTTCCATACAGGTCATTTGAAAGGCTCCGTCTCCCACCAGAACCAGAGGCCTCAACTGGCGATTGGCAACTTGCACTCCAACGCTGGCCGGTATCGCAAATCCCATCGACGTGTAGTACGCGGTGCTGAGAAACTCGGTGTGCTGAGTGATGGAAAGATCAGCAGCCGCAAAGAGAGAATCCCCGGTATCCGAGACCACAACCAGCTTTTCATCGAGCACTGAATTTATCTTTTGGAACAATCGTTTGATCGTCACGGGAGTTGAGTTGGCGGGTTTCCAGTTGGCAATTTCAGGGTGAGCTATTTTCGGCGCAGACCGCCTGGTTGCGAACTTCTTGTCGCTGACGGCGTTCATAAAATCAGCAAATTGCACATCATGGAAGTGATGGTAGCGAATTCGCAATTTCTCACTGGTGGCGTAGATGCACTTACTGGGATCTAACTTGGCCGTGAAGCCGCCCAGGTTAACATCGCTCATGAACGCGCCGAGAAGGATAATGCAATCGCTTTCCTCGACGTAGCGGCGTACTTCTTCACGCCCCATGGCACCTTCGTAAACACCAAGGTAAAGTGGGTGTCGCTCACTGACGACGGACTTGCCCAGCAGTGTCGCGCAGATGGGAATGTTGTTGTTTTCGGCAAGTTTCAGCAGTTGATTCTGCAAACCAAAACGATGCAGCTCAATGCCGGCAATAATCACTGGCTTACGGGCGACTTTAATGCTTTCACGAGCTTCTTCCAGTGCTTCCTGTAAAGTATCGGGATCGCTTTGATAGTGCTCAATCAGGGGTTGGTGATCGTTCTTCGGAACGGCCAACACTTTGTCTCGCGGCAGTTCCAGAAACACGGGACGTTTGAATCGTACGCAAGCGGCCAGACAACGGTCTATTTCACGAAACGCCGTCAGTTCATCTTCCAGTGACGCAGACGCGACCGTGATTTTCTCAAACACTTCTCGCTGCGTATTAAAGTCTTTGACGCGATGATGCAGCAGCGGATCTGAGCGACGCTCGTTCATCCCGGGCGAGCCGCTGATCACGATGACAGGGCTCTTTTCGGCATAGGCACCAGCGACTGGATTGCAAAGGCTGAGTCCGCCCACACAGTAAGTCACACACACGGCACCGATGCCATTGATTCTGGCATAACCATCCGCCGCATAACCGGCACAGGCTTCGTTGGTCGTCCCAATAACGCGAATGGGGCTGTCTTCCAGCATGCCATAGAACTGCAGGACAAAGTCTCCGGGAATTCCAAACAGGTCCCTCAGCCCGTAATCCTGTAATCGCTGAATCAGATAGCTGCCGATGGAATGCCGTCCAGGCTCATGCGACGCGGCCTGTTTCGACTCGCCCTGTTTCGAGGCGGCTTGTTTCGATCGGGGGTTGTCGGGACGACTGTTCTTGCCCTTTGCCATCGGTCATTCTCCCACGTGAAAGAACACTGCTGCACGAAGGTCATCTTTGATCGTTGACAAAACGTGCCTCGACTTCCTGTCCCAACAACACGCGGTCAGTATCGAGCCGACCGCGCGCTGCGGAGCATTAGCTGCAAACAGGCAATGCTGGTGCCAGAGGAATAGATTTCACCAGGGAAGATTTCCTCTGATCCCGGCAACAGTCGCATATTACTGCCCGATGGAATCGGCAAACTGGAAAAAGTCCAGTTTAACAAGTTCAATTGTCGTGCCCGCGTTTCGATTTGACGGACGCTGGAATCCATAGGCGATTACGGCCCCGGAGGACAGTTCGGCCACATAGATCACACCATAGGCGGGAGCCACGCCACCGTTGGCTCGCAGGTTGGCCACACCAGTGACAATGGCATACTTCGGGTCTTTGGCAGCGGTCTGAAAATCGGCGGCAACATTATGAACATAGCGATAGGCAAACTTAGAAGTTTGCTCGGCCACCACGCCTCCCACGAGAAGTCCAGTCAGGTGGTTCAGAACGAACACACCTTCGATGTTTCCGGTCTCCTGCAGTTGCACAGTGACCATGGTGAATTTGTCATTTCCGCTGGCCACAGGGGCCTGGGCAGCTTGCGGCGGCATAAAATACGCAACAGCAGCCATCGTGAGGGCTCCTGCCACAAATGTCATCGCCGAACGCAGAATGTGCTTTTTCATACAATCGCCTTTAAGTTTTGCTCGACAACGTGGCATCGCAACAGTGACGATACCCTGTTGTTTGATCATACTCTGTCAACTCGCCATCGACCAGACCGAGCGGAACCGGTATTTTTGGTTCTGAGCCGACCGCTGAAGTGGCACGCTACTTTTCCCCGAATTAACGCAGAACTCCGAATTCTTACCATGCCGTCTTCCAGTTCAAACACAGAAACCTGCATTTGGTCCTCAATCCGCGAACGTGCAATCCAGCGAGCGGCATCGGAACCAATGCTGGCCAGTTTTCTGCACGCGACCGTCCTGAACCATGAGCGATTTGAAGATGCCATCAGTTTTCACCTGGCAGGCAAACTGGCATCCAGCACGTTAACCGCCATGCAGCTTCGCGAGGTTATTCAGGAGGCGATGACCAAGGACCCTTCCATTGTTGATGCCGTCTGCGCCGATATTCGAGCCGTGCAGGAACGTGACCCGGCGGTAAAATGCAGCCTGGTCCCCTTGCTTTTCCTGAAGGGCGTCCACGCTCTGATCGGCTATCGAATCGCGCACTGGCTGTGGAAACAAGGGCGAGAGCTTCTGGCGTTGCATTTGCAAAACCGCATCTCCGAAGCCTTTGCGGTTGATATTCATCCGGCCGCAAGAATCGGTCGGGGCATTCTGATGGATCATGCCACGTCCATCGTCATTGGTGAAACAGCCGTGATTGAAGACGACGTTTCGTTGTTGCACGAAGTAACACTCGGCGGAACCGGTAAAGCCACAGGGGATCGTCATCCCAAAGTTCGACGAGGAGTTCTCATCGGCGCGGGAGCCAAGATTCTGGGGAACGTCGAAATTGGCGAAGGGGCAAAAGTCGGAGCGGGAAGCGTTGTTTTGAAGAATGTCCCTCCGCACTGCACTGTCGCTGGCGTTCCCGCGATTATCGTGGGAAAACCTTGTACATCCTCACCCTCACTGGATATGGACCACGAGATTTCTTCGGGGGAGTCCATTTAGTTCATCTGGTTTGTGAATCGATGACCCACATTCTGAGGCAGCCGATGGTCCGCACGTTGCAACTTGGTCGATTGAATCGTCGTCATCTTCTACGAGCTGCGGGAGTGGCGTTGAGCCTGCCTCTTCTGGACGCGATGCTGCCTTCGACGATCGCTGCTCCCTCGAAGTTCCGGCCTCTGGAAAAATCGCTGGGTGCCCATCCAAGACTGATTTGTTGTTACATTCCAAACGGCGTCAATATCCTCGAATGGATGCCAAAAGATGCAGGGAAGAATTATACGCTCTCACCCACCCTGGAGACTCTCAAAGACCATCGAGAAGATTTTACTGTGCTGACGGGTCTGGGGCATCCGGCGTCGAAGGGCGGCCACAGCGGCGCGGACACCTGGCTGACGGGGGCAGACCTGGAAGCTATGCCCGGGAGTGACTACACGAATTCCGTTTCGGCCGATCAATTGGTGGCTGAATGGCATTGTCGGGACACTCGCATTGCCTCATTGCAGTTGTCAGATCAGTCGGGAACCGGTTCTGCCGGGCATTCACACACCTTGTCGTTCGATCGCAGTGGTACGCCCCTTCCAGCGGAGAACTCTCCTAAACAGGTGTTCGAGCGACTCTTCGTGCCAGATCGCGATGAGGATCGTGCAGCGACGTTGCGACGATATGCGGAAAAGAAGTCCGTTCTTGACGGTGTGCTCAATGAGGCAAATTCACTGCACAGAAAACTGGGGAAGAATGATCAGCGGAAACTGGACGAGTACCTGACATCCGTTCGTGAAACAGAACAGCGTGTCCAGCGTCTCGAAAATTGGGTTGATGTACCTAAGCCGGATGTTTCCGACAAGGATCTGCAACTTGCCAGTCAGCCTGGAAATGCGCATGATCGACCGATGTGGATCGACGTAATGATGGAGGTTTCGTATCTCGCTTTTCTGACCGATACAACTCGCGTGATTTCATTTGAGTGGTCGCGAGAGGCCGGCGGTTACGGAGGTGGTGGAGAGAACCATCATGAACTGTCCCATCATGGTGGCGATGCCGGTATGCTGAAAAAGCTTGCGGAAATCGACAGGTTCCATGTCGGTCGACTGGGCCGATTCCTTGAATTCCTGAAGGCGACATCGGACGGAGAGTCCAGGATGCTGGACAATTCGATTGTGGTGTTTGGATCCGGCATGAATTCTGGCGAAGGCGGTGAGCATTCTCCGAAGAATCTGCCGCTGCTTGTCGCTGGTGGCCACAAACTCGGCTTGAAGCACGGACAGCATCTGGCCTTTGATGTGAACAATCATCCGCCTTTGACCAATGTCCTTCTGACAGTCGCTCAGAAATCCGGCTTGCCGCTCGAGAAGTTCAACGATTCTACTGGAACGCTGACGGAACTGGTGCAGTAGTTATGAGTCTGCCTGCTTGAACAGGACGGCGAAAGCGACTCAATGAATGGTGGTGGCGTTATGCCATGACTGTGGCTGCCGGACTGGAAGTTCGTTTGCGCACTTCAAACCTGAGCCTGATGTTGGCAAAACATCCGGGAATCTCGTTAAAATCGCGCCAAAATGCGAATCCTTGACAGATCCCTGGGTGTTACGTCCTCTGCCGAATCCGCTCGCAAGCAGCCGGATGAACTCCCGTCACATCTGCATCCC
>JANPHT010000146.1:0-3490 GCA_031424595.1 Planctomycetota bacterium | reverse complement strand
AGCGAGACGCCGTCGATCTTGAACTCAATCGTGTAGGCCGGCTGAACTCCCTCGCCCAATGCCTTGCGAACATCCGCGTCGAACTTGCGCACGCCTTCTTCTTCATAGACGTTCTCAATCGACAGCATCGGGACTCGGTGCGTGAGCCGGGAGAAACCAGAAATAGGCTCGCCGCCTACTTTTACGCTGGGGCTGTCGATAGTTTTCAACTCCGGATGCATTTTTTCCAGAGCGATCAATCGAGCCATGAGCGAGTCGTATTCCCGATCGGAAATTTCTGGCCGTGCATCGACGTAATACAGTCGATTGTGACGTTCCAGCTCTTTCCGCAGAGATTCGATTTCTTCGTTCGCAAACAAACTCGCCATTCGAAAAGACTCTCGAGAAACAACATCAGGATCGCGCGATGGAATGGCCAGAGACTGTTCGGGAGGCCTGCATCCGGGTCACGGTGGCGCTGCGGCGTCCATGCGGTAACGCAGCATCAGTGGATTTGCGTCGATAGCCTTTGGATTCCACGACTTCTGAAATCGCACGGCTGCAATGGGGCCGTCGATGCCTGTGGCTTTCACCAGAAGCAGAGTTGGCTTTGCGACCCCGTCATTCGTCGTGTTCCAATTGGCCGGTAAATTAAAGCTACTTTCGTCATCCGACAGACAGGCCACAAGAATCTTTACTGGGCCATCTTCTGACTGCCCCGTAAGCTCTGCACAAAGAAATGATGGAAACTCTCGGGCCACTGTGATTGATGTCAACCTTCGCGTTGAGAGTTCCATTTCCGCCGCTTGACGAACTCGTTGCCAAAGCAGTGAAGACGATGGCTCTGTCGCGATGGGACCGCTCTCCGTTGAGAAAAAATCGATATCCGGAATCACGATGTTATCGTCCAGCGACTGAGCCTTCTGAAGGTCGGCGGCTGCAAGCTTCTTATCACCGCGTTTAAATCGAGCCACTCCGCGATTCATCCACGCGCTGGCAAGTGCAGGGTCAAGTTCAATGGCTTTGGAGTAATCCTGCTCGGCTTCGTCGAAGCGATTCTGTTTCAGATAAACGCCAGCCCTTTGAAACCAGTTGGCCGGGTCCGTGGGCGCAAGTTCCAGGGCTTTTGCATAGTCGGCAAGGGCGTCGTCAAACCGGCCGAGATCAAAATGGCAAAGTCCGCGATTGCGATAAGCCAGAGGCCCCTGAGGATCAAGATCCACCAACCGCGTGAACTCGGCCGCCGCATCTTCAAATCGCTTCATCTTTGCCAGAACAACAGCCTTGTTGTTCAAGGCGTCAGTTCGCTCCGGGTTCAAGGTCAGGCATTCCGTGTAATCGATAAGAGCCTTCTCAAGTACACTCAGACTTTCGTAGGCGACGCCACGCTGATATCGAGCTTCGGGGTCTTTCGGGGTTGCATCGATGACCTCGTTGAGCAGCGGAATTGCTTCTGCGGCCTGATCACGTTGCATAAGAATGCGAGCTCGCTCCAGCTTCACTTCCGGAGAATCCGCTGCTGCACCGCACCCGACGGTTACCGTCACTGCCGCGACAAGCATAACCGCGAGACTGATGTAACCGCGAAATGTTTGGGAAGAATTCATGGCGACAGAATTGCTTTAAATGCCTTTGGTGCAGAACAGAGACTCTTGCCGGATGTTACCAGGCTCAGGTCGAAACGTCTTCGCGGCCTTCCATTTGCCGCCTACAGCAAAGAGTATCCGGTCCTGGTGCCCGGTTGACATATACTTTTGACGCCGTCGGTTGGAAAACCTACTTCTGGCAAAACAGTGATTTCAATCAGCATGCCAGGCAGAAAAAGTTCTGGCAATGACTCAATGGGCCGCTCATCAAGCAATGTGCAATTCAGACCTTCTGCGGCGGCTACTTCCCGAATCTTCCGAATTGCTGTGACACACCCGTAGGCCAGCCACAATTTTCCATTCGGTCGCAGTCGTTCTTTTGCTCCGCTGACAAGAGACTTCAGCAATTCAAAATCCGGATCGTAAAGAGCAAACTCGTCTACGCGAACGGGCTTGCCATCTTCCCATGGGGGATTTGAGATGATCAGATCGAATGTTTCCTTCGGCTCAATCACTGTCCAGGCACCCGGTGATCGACGAGGCACAAGTCGGGATTCAAAGCGTTCGGCATAACCAAACTCTTTTGCGTTGTGGAGCGAGTTCCGGACAGCTGCCGGATTCAGATCTGTAGCAACAACTCGCGCTGCCCCGGCTCTCAAACAGCATAAAGAAATGAGTCCTGAGCCGGTGCCTATTTCAAGGACACTTGCACCCTTCACACCTGAGTCACTCAGGATTCGTCGTCGCAAGCTGATTGTGTCGGCAGGTTCCCAGAAAACAGATTCAAAAACGGCAATTTCTGAGGGTAATTCCTTCACACGCCCCCAGCTGACGATTGCCGGTGAAGTGCTGACGTCCGTCGAAACGAAAGTCTCCGTGGCCCTTCTTGTGGAGGTCTCACGCCCATCAACAGTGGGTGGCATCGTCGGGGAAGCCGTTCCGCAGCCCACCAAAGTCAGGCCAAAAAATGCAATCGTCCTTAAGCATTCTGAGACCAGCAACCAACTCCGTAAGAACATCGTTTCACATCCTGAGATTCGAAGTTGAAGCGTGGCCTCGAGATTGCAGATTACCACTTGCTGACAAAAGCGGACAGCATGCCTATTCAATCATAAGACTGTCGAAGTCCATTTCGTCGAAATCTGATGTGGGTGTTGGCTGGTCCGGTGAAACGCGAGGCTCAGCGGGAGTCTTCGGCTCGGGCGGAGCATCCAGCAAACGTCTGGGATCGCTGTTGCGCGACGACAGTCGTACGGCCATGGCTGTTGGCCGTCCACCTGCCTTTTTGGGCTCCGGTGGTGCGGTCGGAGGAGTTGGTGCCGACGCAACCGGAGTCGCCACGATGGGCTTCTTATCGGGTACCGGTGTTGTCTTCGCCGGTGTTGCTGCCGGTGCCGACGGCTCGGACACAAGTCGTGGTGCTGTCGCTTTAGCCAGCGGAGCCTCTGGCGATGCTGGCGGAGCCTTTGGCGTTGCTGGTGGAGCCTTTGGCGTTGCTGGCGGAGTCGCAGCGGCTGCTACTGGTTTTGGAGAGACAGAATCATCCAGAACAAAATCCATATCGTCGGCCAAATCTGCGACTGGAATTCCTTGTTCTGCCGGCAATGCGGTCGATTTAGCCACTGGCAGTTGAGTTGGTTTTGCCGCATGTGAAACTGCTGTGGCCTTCGCTGCGGCCGGTATTGGATTGGTTGGCTTGCTGTTCGTTGAATTCTTTTGTGCCTTGTCAGCCAGTGCCTTGTCAGCCAGTGCCTTGTCAGCCGGTGCCTTGTCAGCCAGTACCTTGTCAGCCAGTACCTTGTCAGCCAGCGCCTTGTCAGCCAGCGCCTTGTCAGCCAGCGCCTTGTCAGCCAGCGCCTTGTCAGCCAGCGCCTTGTCAGCCAGTGCCTTGTCAGCCAGTACCTTGTCAGCCGGTGCCTTGTCAG
>JANPHT010000145.1:0-4302 GCA_031424595.1 Planctomycetota bacterium | reverse complement strand
CCCGAACTTGAACGGCTCGAAAATGAGCTTCGATCGGTAGAAGACTGGGATTTGGTCAAAAATCGTCCATTACTAAATTACATTTGTAGCCAGAAAACATCGAGATTTTTTTGGACTTTGTTTTTTCTGCCGCTACAAATCCGTTATGAGCAAGCCAGACAAACGCCCCGTGCATGTTGCGGAAATCAAAAAGACGTACAAAGGCAAGGTCCACGTTTCGACGTACCTCCGCAGGACGTTTCGCCAGGATGGCAAGGTCAAGCATGAGACCGTGGCCAATATCTCGGACCTGCCGGACGATCTGCTCGCCGTAATTAAGAATCGGCTGGCCACGGGACAACCGCTCGTCGGCGATGGCGGCACGATGACCATTCATCGAAGCCTGCCGCATGGGAATGTCGCCGCTGTGCTCGGCACAATGCGAAACATCGGGCTCGATCAGTTCCTCGCGGCAAGGCCGTGTCGTGAGCGAAGCCTCGTGATGGCCATGATTGCTGATCGCATCATTTCGCCGGGGTCGAAACTCAGTTGTTCCGGTGGCATGCATCCGGACAAGGCTCAGAATACACTGGGCGAAGAACTACAACTTGGCGAAGTCGATGTGCATGAGCTGTACGACGCAATGGACTGGGTGCTGGAGCGACAGACACGCATCGAAAACAAGCTGGCGAAGACGCATCTGAAAGACGGCACGCTGGTCCTGTTCGATGTGTCGTCCAGTTTCTACACGGGCAAGAAATCGAGCCTCATCACGCACGGCTACAGTCGTGATCATCGCAGTGATCGCCCGCAGATTGTCTACGGCCTGTTGTGTGATCCGGAAGGGCGTCCGATTGCCGTCGAAGTGTTCCCTGGCAACACGGCGGATCCGAAAGCCTTTACCAGCATCGTCACGCAGGTTCGCAAGCGATTCGGCATCACGAACGTGGTGTTCGTGGGCGATCGCGGCATGATCACGACGAAACGCATCAACGAAGATCTGCGGGACGTGGACGGGCTCGAATGGATTTCGGCACTGCGCACAGAAGGCATTCGATCGCTGGTGGACGCGGGCAAAATCAACCGGACGCTGTTCGACGAAAAAGATCTGGCGGAGATCACCGACGAAGAACATTTTCCCGGCGAACGATTGATCGTGTGCCGCAATCCGCTGCTGGCCGACGAACGGGCTCGCAAGCGTGAAGAGCTGCTCAAGGCGACGGAAAAGGATCTGGATAAGATCGTCGCCGCCACTCAGCGAACACGCAAGCCGCTGCATGGTGAAGATGCGATCGGACTGGCTGTGGGCCAGGTCATCGGCGATCACAAAATGAAGAAGCACTTTGAGCTGACGATCACGGACAACAGTTTCTCCTATGCACGTCGTCAGGAAAACATTGCGGCGGAAGCTGCCCTGGATGGACTGTACGTGATTCGGACCTGCGTGAAGGCGGAGCGAATGACATCCGAACAGGTCGTGCTGACATACAAGAGCCTTGCGAAGGTCGAGCGTGCGTTTCGAAGTCTGAAGTCGATTGATCTGCACATTCGCCCGATTCGCCACTGGAACGATGATCGCATTCGAGCGCATGTCTTCCTGTGCATGCTGGCGTATTACGTCGAATGGCACATGCGTGATGCGCTGCGCGGATTGATCTTCGACGACGAAGAAATTGAAGCTGCTCAGGCGACGTGGAAGTCTGTTGTGGCTCCCGCCAAACGGTCGAAGTCTGCGAAGCAAAAGGAGGCGACACGCCGTACTCCGGAAGACCTTCCAGTGCAGAGCTTCCAGGATCTGCTGAAGGACATGGCGACGCTGACTCGTAACAGCATCCGCTTCGAATCCAGCGCGTCTGAGTTTAATCAACTGACAGAGTCCACACCTCTGCAACGCCGCGCCCTCGAACTTCTTTCAACCCATGCGTAGCCAGACACTGTATTTTCTTTTCAAGGATTCATGACGACGTTTCATTGAAAAACACTGGGGTCCGCTGCGGATCCTTATTTGATTGGCGGTTCAAGTTCGGGTTAGGGTACGACGGACTTCCAGTCCGTCGTCCAAATACACCTCAATACCAATTTTCAGGGTGGACACTGTCCCTGGGGCAATCCTGAAGTCAAAACAGTGCCAGCGACGAATGGCACTGTTTTGTGCATACTCACCAGCAGAATTCCGCAGAAGCCTTCAAAAAGGCCGCAGGCGAACAGATTGCCGCGAGCACATCTACGCGCTCACGATGGCTGTCGTGTAGGTAACCTGTGACATGAACGTCGTGAATGCCAAATTGGTCAGCGTCACAAGGCCGTCATCACTTCCTTCAATCGTTGCGCCATCTCGGCCCCACGGATTCCGGAGCGTCACAGTTCCGGTCGTACTGATCGCGACGACTTGATAGATGTGAGCGCTGATCAGTTTTGAATGCTTGCCAAAACTGGCAGCCAGCATTGGTTGTGCTGGCGATGTACGCATCAGCAGGTTTCTCATCCGCGTAATGAACGCTGTGTCCGCCGTCGTCGTACTTTGGACAGGACTTTCAGAAACACCGGTGGTGATACCCAGGAGCCAGAACGCATCAAGAGAATAACCGCCCTTTCCAACTCCGTATCCAAAGTTGGCGTTGGCAACCGATGTGGCGCTGGTGTAGTCAATCGAATAAGAAGCAAGCATCCCGCGGTGCATGATTGTGGCCCACGATTCGCCTTCGCACGGAGAACTGTCAAGCGTCGTGTCCGCAGTTGCCTGAATCTGTGCGTCGCCGCTGTGAGAAGAAACGCCGCCTTCAAAAGCGATAATCTGATTGGTCCAGGCTGCCGTCGCCTTGCTGTAGACGCGGACTTGATAGTTGCCGTTGCTCAGGTAGGTGATGTAATTGGCCGCAGCAGAAGATGTTCGATCTGCGAACGCTCCCAGAGTTGCCAGATACCAACAGGACGTGGAACCATTCTGAAAGATGTCACTCTTTGAAATACCATTGATCACCAGCTTGTCGGCCTGAACATCGTTGCCCTTACCGCCGTAATAAGAGGCCCCATCTTCTTCACCATCCATGAAGTCATCGCCATCGCCGCCGTACATTCTGTCAAACTGCGGACCGCCGTAGACCGCGTCGTTGCCTGCCTGGCCATCCAGAATGTCGGCACCCAAACCGCCGTAGAGGTGATCAAGATCATCGCCGCCAAAAATAGTGTCGTCGTACACGCCGCCGTCCAGCCGATCGCGTCCCGCTTCGCCGTAAAGAACATCCTTGCCGACTTCTCCGTAAATCGCGTCATGGCCACTACCGCCCCAGATTCGATCGTCGCCATCGGAACCATAGATCGTGTCATTGCCATCTTCGCCATAGAGTCGATCGTTTCCTTTGCCGCCGTAGAGGTAGTCGCTCATCGGTCCACCCCAGATCGAATCATCGCCATCTCCGCCATCGATGGTGTCGATTCCCGACGCAGCATCAAGATCTCCTCGCAGCGTATCATTTCCGCCGAATCCATAGATTTTGTCGTTGCCATTTCCGCCAACCAACAGGTCATTGCCCGCATCGCCAAAAAACGTATCGGTGCCTTCACCGCCCCATGCTTCCAAACGCAAAGTAGGGACGTCATTCCGGCAGTAGTCATCACCGCCCAGGGCATTGAAGTAAATCTTGTTCGCAGTCACTGCCGACAGGTAATGGCGTTCCAGCGTGCCGTTGTAGTTGATATCGACCGTCGGGAAACCCTGAAAGGTCGACTGCGTGATTGTCACCTTTTCAACACCATTGGTTCCAAGAATATTGAGGACTCCATTGGCATCCACGGACGTCCCCGCCAGCATCTGACGTGACTCCAGTGATTCAATCAGCATTCGTCCACGTCGATTTCGGCGTCTGGTATTCATGGCATCCCCTGATTCGCTGGCTGGCAGCAGTTAATGATTCTGAAGGAACGACGAGTGCAGCTCAGACATTCCGGCCAAACCGTCGCACTACAACTCAAGGCGGGAGCCGAGAAGCCGGGACGACAGCAATTCTGAAAAGAATTTGAATGCCTGACCGAACAGGCACCGTTGCCGGGCAGGGAATCAGCTCGTGAATACGTCGAGCAGGACGCCATCAAAGTGGCCCGATCGTCTCGATCGGGAAGTCGCTGCGGGCGGGGTGGCACTGGCGATTTTCCAGTGTTGGTATTCAGAGAGTCATTGTCGGCGGGTGCAGTCGCGGATTTCGGTGGGGTGTCTTAAGCGGCGTTCCAGTAGGATTTCCAGAGGTCGCTGTACATGAGGGAGCAAAGGCCGGCCATTCGGTTGACGCGGCGGACTTTCCAGCGAGCGCCGGTTTGCTTCAGACG
>JANPHT010000144.1:0-27954 GCA_031424595.1 Planctomycetota bacterium | reverse complement strand
CCGGTGATCTCGGCTTCGCGTAAGAACCTGCGGCGACGAAGTGGATCCGGCGAACCAGTTTCCAGAATGCGTTTCACCGCCACTCGTCTCGATAGTTGTTGATCTTCAGCGATCAGTACTTCTCCCAATCCGCCGCGTGCGTGAGATTCAATGATCCGATATTTGACAACGCCATCGATCACGGAATTCACTGCGGACGACCATTTCACCGGATCCGATCTTCCGGCGTCCTGAGTCGACTTCAAGGTCGTTTCCAGATCCGACTTGAGTATTTGCTCCATCTGCTGAAAGACACGAATGCGCTCCTGAAGTCGCGGCAGCAATTCCGGGTGGTCAGTACAAAGCCGTGACAAATCAGGAACTCGTCCAGCGGCTTGTTCGTCGTCCCAGCGATCCAGTAATTCATCAATCAGACTCTTTTCAGAACTCATGGAACCGTCCCGCAGAAATATGGACTCATGGCCGACCGACAGGAACACATACGCATACTGAGACTACAAAAATCCCGGTGGTAAACCGTTCAAGGCATCATGCAGCTCGAGACAGGCCTGACGCCAGCGTCGCTGGATTGTCCTTTCACTGATGTTCAGCAATGTCGCAGCCTCCACCTGGCTCAATCCCTGATACCAGACGATGTCCATCACATCCCGCAATTCTTCAGGAAGCTGCTGCACAGAGCGATGAAACTCGGACCAATACGCCAATAAAGTCGGTTCACAAGTATCGTCCGCAACGTCCGGAATCCGCGACGAGCTGCCCGCATGGCTGCCGGAATGATGGTGAGTTCCATGGCCTTGTGGCCCATAATAATGTCGTGCCAGGTCGATGAGCGCGCATCGAATATCCCGAGCCGCAATTTGCACAAATGCGGTCACCGAATCCGGTACCACACGATCCAGAGTGTTGCAGAGCCGAAGGACTGCATCCTGAAACACGTCGTCGGTATCCTCCCAGCGATGAACTCGCGGAAAATCCGACAGCATTTTGCGGGCGAGCCGAACGAGCCGATTCTGCGCGGTGCGGATGAGTTCCTGTTTTGCACTCAATTCGCCAGCGCGTAGCTGCTTCAACAAGTGATCAATTTCGACTGAATTGTTGGACTCAGCGTTCATTCTTCCACGGAATCGTTTGCCGGCAAAATGGCTGAGGGCACGTTTTAAGGGCCGACCCAGCTCCTGAATTGTCTACCTCGATGCCAGAATAGGCAGATCGATTGCGGATTGCCAGTCGTTCAGACTGGCTAGTCGCGGCCGTCCCTTCGGGCCATTGTCCATGGCGGTTCACGGAAGCTTAAATCCGCCATTTCCCGCGTCCTGTGACACACTTCAGTCGGTTGACGGAGGCATTGCGATCTGTGGCAGAATCTGTGGCAAAAGTGGACAGATCGTCGTTACAATGCCCTCCCACAGCAGGCGTTGCCTCTTTGACTTGTTCGCAGGTTCCGCGAATCCCGGCGTGAATGTTCGCTGGTGTCGCACGAATCCTGGCAACGGAAGTTCTTGCTGTTCAGGAGTTTTGAAATGTCCTCAGGCGCTTTGGTTCATGTGGCCGGGTTACAGGAGTTACTGGATCAGTGCCAGCGGAGAATTCGCGTTCAGGCGGTTTTTCGAGGCTTGGCGGAAACTCTGTGCGTGCTGATTGCGAGCGTTGTCTTCGCCTGTCTGTTGGACTATCTCATTGCGCTGCCTGGCATAATCCGACTGTCGCTGCTGGCATCGACAGCCGTGATCACAGGACTGGTCGCAGGGAAGCGGCTGATCCACCCAGTTCTACGCAGTGCGCCGGATGAAGAGCTCGGCGCGGCTGTGGATCTTCAGTTCCCGGAATTGCAGGAATCTTTAGCGACGCTGATTTCGATCGAAGAACCGTTCGCGACCGTCAGTGAGGCCGGGTCGCTGCTGATGCGTGAGCGACTTCAGAAACATGTGCAGACTCAACTGCGGAGAGTACGACCTTCGGAAGTTGTCCGGAGTCGATCAACATTTCAGCGATGTGGACTGGCACTGATGTCTATGGTGGCCGTCCTGATTCCGTTGCTACTGTGGCCATCGGGTTCACAATTACTGGTGCAGCGACTCCTGATGCCGTTCGCGAATCTCGCAACGCCATCCAATCTGTTCTTTGAAATCCCTGATGGGAACCGAACCGTCGCAACAAACAGCGATGTGAACTTCATCGCGATTCCAAGGTGGAGAACGGGTGTTGCGGGTCCGTTTCCGACGGATGTCACTCTGGAAGTGAATTCGGCATCCGGTGTCGGCGAGCAACTGCAGATGGCATTTGATGAGTCGTCCGTGCAGTACAATGTGACTCTGGCTGATATTCGAGAGTCGGTTCGTTACCGAGTTCGCGGCGGCAGTGCTTTGTCAGAGTGGTTTGAATTACGGGTTGCCGACCCTCCTCGGATCCTCAGTGCCGAGCTTCAGGAAACGCCGCCCGCTTACACCGGCAGACCTATCGAAACATTCGATGGCATCGTCGGCGATATTCCTGTCTTTGAACGTAGCCGAATTGAGATCACGCTCAAGTTCAACAAGCCCATACAGCATGTTCACATCGACTGGAAGAACTGGCAGGCGATTGATGTCGATTCCGACAGACGATCGGGTGAAGAAGGGGTCGGGGCGGAGAACGAGGCTCCGAATGCGGGCCATGACCTTTTGCCTGAGGAGATTGCTGCGGCAGCTCTCGCTCCGGTTCCTTCGAAGGACTTTGAGCCTCCGACTGCGCCGGCCGAAATATCTCAGGATGGCATGATGGCCGTGTTTCGATTTGACACCCTTGGCGGTGGGCAGTTTGAGTTTCTTGCTGAAGATGCACTTGGCTTGAAAAACTCCCATGAAACCACGCGTCGCTTGCTGGTGACCTCCGATACTCCACCGAAGCTGACGGTCACAGGCATCTCTGACGGACTTGAGGTGCGACCTGACGACATCGTGCCTCTCAATTGCGTGGTTATAGATGACCTGGGAGTTGGCTTGCTTGAGATGCATTTCCAGAAGAACTCCGAAGCCGTGCGAATCCAGCCGGCCGAGCCATTTGATCGAGGCTCACTCACCGTGGAACGTGAGTTTCGAGTTGACCTCAGGACTCTTGACGCGAAGTCCGGCGATACGGTCACGTTTCGCGTGCGTGCGGCAGATGAACGGCCGATACCAGAGCCTCAGGTGGTCTGGAAGGGCCCGTGGACGATCCGACTGACCGATGATGCCGAGCCGCTTGGGGAAAAACCATTGCGAGAGGCAGACCAGCAACTGGTGGATGCACTTCGCAAGCTGGAAGAACAGCTGAAACAGGATGTTCAGAAGAGCAACGAACTGAAGGAAAAAGGCGGGCAGCAATGGAATGAAGAGACTCAGGAAGGTGTTCGCTCGTTGAGTGAAAAAGAACAAACACAAGGCCGTGAGTTGCAACAACTGGCGCAGCAGGTGGCCGAACACCCGCTGATGCAGAAACAGGCTGAGAAACTCAATGAGCTGGCTCAGCAGATTCGTGAGGACGTCCCGAGAAAGCTTGACGAAGCCGCAGCCGGAGATCGTAATACGGCAACTCGAAATCTGCAGGAGTCTGCCAGCGAATTGAATCGGCTGCGTGAAGATCTTCACAAGGCGACCGACGAAATTGAAAAACTTGCCAAGCTGGAACAGGAATTGGCCGAGTTGAACCGGCTTGCTCTGGAAGCTCAGCAACTGGCGAGCGATTCTGAAAAGCTTCAGCAGCAACGGAAACAGAATCAGCCGGAAGAAGGCCAATCGCCGGAAGATCATCAGCAACAGTTGGACGAACAGCAGCAGCAGCTTCAAGAGGAACAGCAGAAACTTTCGAACGATCTTGGCGATCTGCTGCAACGAAAGCAGGAACTACTCCAGGCCGCTCGTGAAGCGCAACTGGATCAAGCGGCTGCCGTCGCCGAACAGGCTCAGAAACTGGCACAGCAGCAACAACAGTTAGCCGAAGGGGTGAATGAGGAAGCACGCGATACGGCGCGCGACGCTCAGGAGATTGCCAACGAACTGCAGAAATCTCGCAACGAAGCTGAGCAGTTGGGGCAACAGATTCAACAACAGGCTCAGGACGTATCACGTCCGGAAGTTCAGTCACTGGATGAGGCTATTCGAGAACTGCGTCAGGGCAATCTGGCCTCTCCACAACAGGGGATCGAAAGGACACAGCAGCAACTTGCAGAAGCCGCAAAGAAACTCGACCAACCTGTGAAAGCGAAAACTGCAGATGCGGATGCCCCGGTTCAGGATGAGAATGCTCGTCAGGAAGAAGCGCAGAAACTGGCCGAGCAGAATCAGCAGCGTCAGGTGCTGAGCGACAAAGCCGAGCAGATTAATGAACGGCTTGAGCAGCTTGACGGTCAACTGCAGGAAATGGCGGGCGAATTGGGTGCCAGGTCTGAACCGAAGGCCAACGCCGAGCCCCAATCCGGAGAAGCCAATGTCGGACGCAGTATGCTGGAACAGCTTCAGAAAATGCAGGAGTCCGCTCAGGAGCAGGCAGATGCGTTGCAGTCCGATCCCGCAGCCGACGCCGGATCTCGCAACCCTGCTGAACAAGCCGCTCAACGCGCTGAAGACGCGCTGCGACATGCGCAGGCAGGTCAGTTTAATCGAGCTGCTGAGCGCATGCGAAACGCCGCTGGTGAGTCTGCAAATGCCGCCAACCATCTGAATGATCCGGCCCAGCAGGATCGCCAGGCACAGATGAAGGAGCAACAGGATAGTTTTAACCGCATGGCGGATACGGTGCAGCAAATGCAGCAGGACAATGCAGCCCAGGTAGCCGCTCAGCAGGATTCCCAACGTAACGTTGCCGAGGCAGCAGAAGCACTTCCGGATCCGTTGAATGAATTGGCCGAACGACTAAATCTTCCTGCGTTGGGGATGCAGCACCTCGCTCGTCCGGCGCAGGAGGCCGCAGCAGCGGCTCAGGAAGCGGCAAACTCGGGAAGTCAAGCGGCCGAACAACTGGATCAGACACAAATGCAGCAGGCTGGTCAGACCGCTCAGGAAACCGCCGGCCATTTGAACCGTGCGGCTCAGTTAGCTCAGCAGGCGGCGCAGGGAAATCGGGATCCGAATGGCATGGTCCCATCGGAAGTTGGCGAAAGTGTCAACGATGCTCTGCACAGTCTGCAGAAAGCGGCTGACATGATGAATCAGGAGTCTGCTCGCCGCGCAGCGGAGGAACAGGCTCAACAGGCAGGTCAGCAGGGGCCGGAAGGACAACCGTCGGCTGCTCAGCCAGGTGAAGGAGAGCAACCGGGCCAGCCGGGTAGTGAGCCGGCGCAGCAACCGGGCGAAGGCCAGCCCGGGCAACCCAGCGAGGGGCAACCCGGCGAGGGGCAACCTGGTGAAGGAGAGCCAGAGCCGGGCGAAGGTCGGCCTGGCGAAGGCCAGCCGGGGCAAGGGCAGGGCCAACCGAGTAATGCTCAATCGAGTCAGGGAAAAGGAAAACCGGGACAGGGGCAGCCAGGTAAGCCGGGCGCCGGTCAGGCGTCGGATGGGGCGCAGAATTCCTCTGCCAAGCAGCTGTCGAATGCCGCGAAAGCCCTGCAAAACGCGGCGAAGCGGGCCTTGCCAAACCAGTTTTCTCCCGGTCAACTCAACTCTGAAAGCAGTACGGCGTCCAGCGATCCGCGAGGGCAGGGCAATCCTGCTCAATTTGATGGGCAGAATCCTGATGCCACTGGTCGCAAAGGCAAAGGTCGAATGTGGGGGCAACTGCAGGATGAACTTGACAGCAACATCGGTGATGCAGGCAAAGAAGTACTCGATAATGAGTATTCTGAACTCATACGCCGCTACCGCCGTGACCTCGCTCGGTCCACTGACAAGAATGCCGACAGAAAACCCGACTCGTCCAAATCGACAACTCCGTGATGAGTCACCATGCACTGTATGCAATGCGGAGTCCAAGTGCCTGATCCTGAACACACTGCCGACGTTTTAGTGAATCCTGCGACCTCGATGGGCAATCTGCTGGAGATTGTCGAATCGCCCGCCAGGCTCCCTCGCGCAATTCTGGATCTGAGTCCTGAAGAGTTGATCGAATGGTTGAAATCGGTCGGTCAGCCATCCTTCCGAGCCAAACAGATTCGGCTGTGGCTGGTGGAGCGACGCGTCACTTCGTTTGAGCAGATGTCCGACATACCAGCGAGTTTACGAAAGCAACTGGCCGCACAGTTTCGATTTTCACCGTTCGAAGTGATTGATCATCAGATTGCCCGAGATCACACCGAAAAGCTGCTGCTGCGTCTGTATGATGGTGAGTTGGTTGAGTGCGTGTTAATGCGAGATGCTGATCGTCGTACCGTCTGTATCAGCACACAGGTTGGATGTGCGATGGGATGTGTTTTTTGCGCGAGCGGTCTGCTTGGCGTGAAACGCAATCTGACTCCGACTGAGATTATTGAACAGGTGCTCGTGCTGCATCGCATGATGAAGGATGACGAACGGATCACTAACGTGGTGGTGATGGGCATCGGTGAACCACTGGCGAATTACAAGTCGCTGATGCAGTCCCTGACATTTCTCACAGCCGAAGACGGATTCGGTCTGGGGGCTCGACGAATTACCGTGTCGACGGTTGGTCTGCCGGAAAAAATTCGCGAGCTCGCTCAGTCTGGTCAGCAATACAATCTTGCGGTCTCGCTTCATGCACCGAACGACGCGTTGCGAACGGAGATTGTGCCGGTCAACAGGAATATCGGGATTCAGGAAATCCTGCAGGCTGCCGACGACTACTTTGAAACCACTGGACGACGAATCTCCTACGAATACGTGTTGATGGCGGGAATCAACGATCGTCCGGAGCATGCGGAAGAACTGGCATCGTTGCTGCGAGGTCGCAACGCTCACGTAAATCTTATACCGATGAATGGCGTGAATGAACTGGTGATGACCGCTCCGCGTGACCCGGATACTCAGCAGTTTCTGGAGATCCTTGAGCAACACGGCGTCACAGCGACCGTCCGAAAACGCAAAGGAGCTGACATCGATGCGGCGTGCGGTCAGCTAAGGCTGAATCGCGAACAGTCAGGCGAGAGAGGCTAGCCTTTCATCTGTTGGGGATTCGTTTTCATTTCCCACAGAAAGTTGATAGCTTGACGCCGGCGGAGTCGTCGACTCCACTCCAGTCAATTCACTTGCCACGCCAATGTCCCGGAAAGTCCGCCCCTATGTCGAATCCTTTTGCGTCACCCGAGTCGATTGAACAAAATCTTGGCAATAGTAATCGCAGCATTACTCGTCTGAAGCGTGTGGGAGTTGTTTCATCAGGAATCCTGATGGGTGCGGGCGGCGCTGTCATGGGATTGCTGGCCGGGGGGATATTCTTTCTGATTTCTCTGGCCGGGGTCGGGGCAGCGGCGAACGCAGGGAACGGCCCTGATCCTGCAGCGGCTTTTATTGGTATGGGAGTTGGAGCAATTTTTATCCTGCCGATCATGTATGGAATCGGCGGATTCATCGCCGGAATTATCTATGCGTTTATCTACAACGTGCTGGCTGGCATGACGGGCGGGCTGGAAATGGAGTTTGGACGCGACTGAAACTTGACGTCTTGCTTCAACTCCTGAGCAGGTCTCAGGGGTACTTTAGCCAACGGATCGCTGGTGAATTGCCAAATATTTTCCAACACCGGGTCGTCAATGGCGTTCTGATGTTGTGAGGGTTTATTGTGGCGCCTGAGGAATTACCTTGCCAATGGGTGAGTTGTTTGTGCAGCGAGTTCGAGAAGCTGTACTTCCGTGAATTGTTGCAATTCATTGCGAACGAGCGGAGAGCACACTCCGTATTCCCGGCTGACGAAGACGTGTGGAATGCCCTGCGATGGACGGATCGCACGAACGTGCGGGTCGTGATTCTGGGTCAGGACCCTTACCATGATGACGGTCAGGCTCACGGACTGAGCTTTTCTGTAAAACCGGGGGTCAAACTGCCGCCTTCGCTTCGGAACATTTTCAAAGAACTCAGGAGCGATCTGGGAATTGAATCGGCCAGTCATGGTTGTCTGGAGGCCTGGGCCCGGCAGGGAGTTCTGTTGCTCAATACAGTCCTGACTGTGCGAGCCCACGAGCCGAATTCTCACCGTGGCAAGGGCTGGGAACCGTTTACGACTCGGGTGATCCAATGTGTCAATGAAGGTCCTCCGGTTGTCTTTGTGCTCTGGGGAAACCCAGCGCAGGAGAAGGCCTCATTGATTGATGAACGACATCTCATTCTCCGAAGTCCGCATCCTTCGCCACTATCCGCACGTCGAGGGTTCTTCGGCAGTCGTCCGTTTTCGAAGATCAATGCCTTTCTGGAATCTCAGGGAGAGAAGCCAATCAACTGGCAATTGTGATACTTGCTTTCATGACGTGGCGTTAACGAGACAAGGCGGCACGTTGTCCGGGAATGGGTCAACGACAACTGGTGACTTCCTCTATCTCGCCTTCACCTCAAATGGGGAGTTGTGGGAATTTGAACGTTCGTTCTCGCAACTCAAGAGGATACTGACCGTAGCTGAAATCTGTAATCTCTGTGCCAACATGTTGATGGACCAGAGTTTGTGGGCGTTGACCGTCAATGCATCAGCGAGGAATCGGCATTGTTTCAGCGCCGAGCACGTCAATGTAAGACCGCCATGCATAAACGCGATCGCCGGCAACGTCCCTGGAAACGTATCTTCCCGTCTCTCGACTCATGTTTGGTTAAGCCTTCTTTCCTTGAACACTGCACAAGTAAATGATTCTTTCATAAGAAAACACATTAGTCAACATTTCTTTACTAGAAGAACCGGAATGCAAATCGGCCATCCGTGCTTCCCTGTCTGATCAAACGCCATCCCATCAAAGAATGCGGCCGGATCAGGATGCTCGTACACGATGGTCCACGAGGTGCCTCCATCAGTCGTGCGGTACAAGCGATCAACATTCCCTGCACTCATGATGACCGCAGTGGATTCGTCCCACGCCTGAATATCCCGAAAATCGGCTGCTTCAGCCCCGGGCGGTCCAACAGTTTTCCATGAAGTGCCGGCATCCGTTGTTCGGATTACCGTCCCTTTGGCTCCACTGGCCCAGCAGCATGTATCGCTCACCGCCGACACGCCTCGCAGACTCACATCGACGCCGGAGTTTTGAAGCTCCCAGACATCGTCCTGCCCTGCGGCAACCGACATGAACAGAAACAGTCCAGCGGCGAACGGGATGCTGGGCAATTCAAGTCGACTCTCTTTACGATTGAGCTGCATTAGCGTCTCCTGATTGGGCTCGATCAAGGTGGCCCGGCGCAGCTTGCTGTTCAATGACCGCCACGAATTCTCCAATCACCCGCAGGTCCTGTGCGTCTTGTGCAGTGAGTTGGATCGGGGGAAAATCCGGATTCAACGGCTGAAGTTCAATCGTCTCATGTTGCCAGACGTCTTCAGATGCAATTTTTGTTGAGTGGTACCGTTTGACCGTGTAGCGACCACCATCTTCGGGATCCAAATGGGTGTTGACCTGCACCAGCAGCAGACGGCCTTCGCGAGAACCACCACGATCCTTGCGAAACAGGCACCATGATCCGTACGGAATTCTGGGTTCCATTGAATGGCCAATGACGCGCGCTGCGAACATTTCTTTGCTCAACCGATGATTGGTCACTGCGACCCAGCCTATGGCTGTCGGACTTCCTTCGGGGCCCCAACGGCCAGCCGCTGCTGAAACATCGTAGACCGGGACATGCGTGGTGTACTCGGCCGTTCGACTGACTTTCGGTTTGATCGCGATGGTGGGACTGTCAGCTGTCTCCATAGGTTCAGGAACTGCCGCATCGCTCGTCTCCGACGGCGTCGCGTGCCACACACCGTTCCGGGTTTCAAACCGGACCGTAAAACTCGTCCCGGGCAGCCCGGCATTCGGGCCGAACCATTGTCGCAGCAGCTGACTCAGCTGATTTGTCTTTTCGCCCTTCGGTGTTGCGACATTACAGGCAACTTTGACAAACTTGAATTCCCAGATGCTGCCGTCTGGAAGTTCAACGTCTGTGATTCCCAGGGGGCGCTCCAGCATTTGGGCGCGGTCTGGAAGAAACAGGATGGGACGTCCCTGAGCGTGCGACACCTTTCCTTCAAATGCCAGCTCCCCGCTCGCCACTTCATCCAGCCGATGACTCTTCGAATAGGCCGCCAGTCGCCAGTCCACAATTTCTTCCGTCAACGCCTCAAAACTCGGCTGCAGTCGTTCCGGACATTCGAAACCGAGCCGAAACATATCACCCACTCGAGTAAACCATTTCTTTCCGCTCTGAACATCCAGCCAGCGACTGATTGGCCACTTGATCCACCAGTTCACCCATTCGGTTTGGTCTGCATTCTGGTGATCGACGGCATGGTGCTCACCCTCCAGGTCACGGCGTAACACATCATGGTTTTGTAGATACCGACGACAGGAAGTACAGAGCCTGTTCAAGTCGATTCCCTGATAGAGCATTCCTTCATCGAGCAGAACGCGCAGGAC
Source organism: Planctomycetota bacterium (assembly GCA_031424595.1). Classification (GTDB taxonomy): domain Bacteria; phylum Planctomycetota; class Planctomycetia; order Planctomycetales; family Planctomycetaceae; genus SXXK01. The sequence goes on along the minus strand of JANPHT010000144.1, from coordinate 17,462 downwards.
AACCATCTTGTATGATTTCGTCAAGCTCGTCGTTTCCAGCATGCTCAGCCAATCGGAAAACTCTGCGACGACAACATGTTCGTCGTGTGAAAGATCGCCTTCCTTTTCAGCAAACGAAAACCAGTTTCCCTGCTCCACGGCGATTGTCCGCGGCCGGAAACCTCGACTGAAAACTTCCACCAAAGTCGGGCGTCGACCGAGTTCGTCGCGCAAGCCACGATATCCTTCGATGCCGGCGTTTCTGCCCTGAGGAAGAAACTGCCTCAGCATGTCTTTGGCATCGAGTTCAACATCGAGCAGGCAGCCCGTGGGCAAATCAGGCGTGCCGCCCTTCAGCCAGGTTCTGAATGTGCTCCAGTTTGCTGCGCTGCCCCGAAGCGATAACAGGTGAATCATCCGCTGAGCAAAAATGCGATGGTTGCCGACAAAGTCGATTACGATCAGATGTGATTTTCCTTCGGTGGCTCGCAGGCCGCGGCCCAATTGCTGAAGGAAGATGACTTTCGATTCCGTCGGACGCAGCATCACCACGCAGTCAACCGCCGGGATATCCAGCCCCTCGTTGAACATGTCCACGACGCACAATGTCTGCAGGTCACCGGAGCGAAGCCGCTGTAGGGATTCGCCGTAACTGTCTCCGCCTCCACCAGAAATCACGGCGGCGGATGTCATCCCTTTCGCCCTCAGCCAGTCTCGTGTGAAGATCGCCTGGCGACGAGAACAGCAGAAGACCAGCGTGCGTCGAGCAGGATGCCCCTGTATCGCGGACCACAGACGCTCCATTCGCTCACTGCGAATGACTCGCTCTTCGAGTTCGGCTGGATCAAATCTTCCGTTTCGCCACGGGATTTGCCGGAAGTCCACAGTATCCTTAATGCCGATGTAATGAAACGGAACGAGCGACTCTTCCGCAATCCCGTCTCCAATGGTGGCATGATATGCCAGGTTGTCGTCAAAGATTGAGGCAACATCGACTCCATCCGTCCGTTCGGGCGTGGCCGTCAGACCGAGCACGAAGTCCCCGCGAATCCTTGCCAGCACACGGCGATAACTCGGAGCGTGAGCGTGATGCACTTCGTCCATGATGACATAGTCGAACTGTTCTTCGGCAAGCCGGTCCAGTCCTTCCGGACGTGACAGTTTCTGCACCGAAGCAATGACCAGATCGCCATTGAGTTCACTGCGATTGGCCAGGTACCACGCCGTGTGCCCATCCCCGAACACCGAGTCCAGAACCAGGGAAAGTGCGGCTTCGGCCTGAGCCAGAATATGCGCGCGATGCGCTATGACGAGGACTCGCGGCCGTCTGCCGAGTTTTGTTCCCACCTGTCTTGCATCGAATGCGGCCAGCCATGTCTTGCCCATACCAGTGGCGACGGCGACCAGAGCCCGCGTATAACCCCTCTCCCGAAGCTTCTCCAATTCGACCAGTGCTGCCTTCTGCCATGGTCGCGGAACCAGGGAAAGTTCGCGGTCGTCTCCGACTTCTTGTTCGAAGTGTGTCTCGCGGTACTTCTTTGCATTCCGAGTGTAGACCTCGACCAGCTCAGGTGTCAGCGGTGAGGCGATCTGCCACAGAGTTTCGAATTCCGCGGCAACTTGAGTATGAGTTTCAGGAGCGGAACTCTTTGTCGACAACAGATTCCATTCAATACCTGTCTGCAGTGCGGGTCTCGAAAGGTTGCTGCTTCCCACCGCGATAAAACCGTTGTGATCATCAGCAATCTGCCATGCCTTTGGGTGAAATGATGCCGGCGCGGACGGAATCCTGGCAATCTCTACAAGTTTGACGGCCAGATGCTCCGTCTGAAATTCTTCGTACGCCAGGTCACACCAGCCGAGAAGTCGACGGAGTGCATGCGCGTCCGAAATGTAGAGATAGTCACTGACCAGAATGCGGATACGTGCCTCGTTCCGGATCGCTTCGAACAAACGTTCTTCGATGACATCCAGTCCCGACAGTTGAACGAACGACGCGAGAACATCCACAAACCGAGCGCCGGCAATTCGCCACGACAAATGTTCCCACAACGGCGAATCGGGGTGTCCGGTGCTCAGCGCGAGATCGCTTCGCTGATGGGGAACTCTGGTCTGCTCCGACGAACCGGTCAAGTAGTTGCCTTTGGCAGGAATCACATGACGAACACCGCCTCGCGGATCATCCATGTCACCGCGGTATCGAGGGATCACATGAATGTGCGCGTGCGGAACAGTCTGTCCGGCGGCATCGCCGGAATTGAATCCGACGTTGTAGCCGTCAGGCCTCGGATGCAGTTGCTCGTCCAGCTTTGATTTGACGACGTTGACCAGATTCATCAGCGACGCTTGTTCTGTTGCCGATGCTTCAAACCAAGTGGCGACAGCTCTTTTCGTGACGACTAATGCGTGCCCCGGGGACACCGGGAACTGGTCGAAGATGGCGAATGCCTCATCGTTGGAGGCGATCCATTCCGCAGAACTGATTTGCAGGAATGGAGACGACATCAGTGGGGAATCCCGTGACTTTGCTTCTCAAGACGACCACTGATCGCACTTCCGTTCGAGACAAGGGTACTGCGACCCGCCGTCTGACTCAATCAACACAGTGATTAATCGTGTTCAACCCCACATTATGTTCCAGCCATCTTGCTGCAGGGACCGGAGCATTTTGAGCCGCCTCTTGGTATGCGACGTCCAGGTCCTCCATTGCCGGCGGTTGCAGGCGAACCCGATAAATCATGTCTGGCCAGCAATGGAGTGACGTTTTCGAACTTCGTCAAAGGCTTCTTGCAGCGACAATTAGATGCATCGGTCCAGAACAGATCCTCGGTTTCAAGCAGTTCTTGACTCCGACTTGTAGCGGCTGGAACGGCGAACAGGAGGATCCCCACCAATCCGGGTGAGCCAGATAGGATCGGCAGGGTGGCTGGGGATGGATCAGAGCGAAACCCTTGTAATCTGAATCATGGTACATTGTCCCCTCCCGGGCTGCGTCGCGAAGTTCCTCATGGTCACCATAGTACATCGCGCTGGGTTTCTTGAGAACACTCAGTCAGGCTTAGCGCGGTGAGTCGTGGCAGGAGCCGCAGACCGGATCGACGGTGTCGTTGGTGAACCATAAGTTGCGGGCGTTGCTGCCGCATTGGCTGCAGGACATAGGTTCCATCTGTTTCAGAATTGCGTTCCAGTAGAGTCGGAACACACGCTTCTGGGCCTTTCGCTGGATCTCGACATCGACTCCGACAACCGGAATATACACTTCCGCGAGTGCCACCGGGCGGATCACGGCACTGCACTGAAAACGCTCAATCAATTCCGCCAGCTTGCGATGCAGCTCCAGCTTCACGGCTTTGGCACTGGCTTCGATTTCCTCCGGCGCAGGAATCGTCTTTGTGCGCCGATTCGTCGTCGAGGCTTCACGCTGCAGAGCACGGTAGTAATCCTGCAGTCGCTTCTGATCACGTTCGCGTCGCGCATCAATGCGGTTCAGGAACGGAGCGGCCTGACGCATCGATTCCGTTTCCGCCAGACGAACGGCTGTCGCAAGAGTGACATCCATTGAAGGAGATGCTCCAGACGCTGGACGAAGAGTGTCGAAATCCAGCAGACCTGTCAGCGGAATCGGGACACCAGTCTTCGCATTCAGCGTCACGGGGATCAGAGCTTCCCACGTCTCTTCAGATTGCAGCAGCACATGAAACCACCAGGCATGATACGGCACCGACATCGCGCTGCCCTGAAGCACCCTGGCTCGAGCGTTCTGCCAGCCGAATGATGATTCGACGATCGCGTCGAACTCAGTTTTCTTCACCGGCAGATCGTGAATGGCAAACGTTCCGGCGGTCGGAACAAAATGACGCAGCGTGCGAGCCGCAAGATCGACAAACTCGCCACCCAGTGAAAGTGTCAGACCGCTCTCACCGGGATGCGCGCCCAGCAGAAAGGACTCCTCGTGCTGACCAAGACTCTCCGCCAATTCGATCGGGACAATCGCCGTCGCCGAGGAACAATCCGACTGCCAGTCAATCAGACCTCCGGCTTCTTCAATCAGCGCTGTTGCAAAATCCGCCAGTTGAGTTTCCACATCCATGCGGCTCATTCGAAGTCCTCACCAAACAGTGCTTCATCCAGATTCTTTGCGTCCAGATATTTTTCCTGGGCTGCAATCAATGTGTCGCCCAGTGTTTCGAAGTTGGCATCCAGCTGCTGATCGTTGCCCGCCTTCTGCCAGAGCTGCAGCACCAGCGATTCGAACTCCTGGCCTTCGTCGAGATTGCCCAGAATCGATCCGACTTCGCCGACCACCAGCTCGAACATCCGAATCTTGTCATTCAGCAGCCGCAGGATTTTTGCTTCAACCGTTCCAGCGGTACACAGATTGAAAATGAAGACATCCTGCGTCTGGCCATACCGATGCACTCGACCAATCCGCTGTTCGATCCGCATCGGATTCCATGGCAGGTCATAATTGATCAGCGTGTCGGCAAACTGCAAATTGCGACCCTCACCAGCAGAGTCCGTGCAGAGCATGACATCGACATTATTGCGAAGCGATTCGACCGCTGCGTCTTTCTCCGCTGACGACTGCTCGCCGGAAAACATCGAGAACGCGATTCCCCGCTCCGTCAGCAGATCACGCAGGCGGTGCAGTGTGCGAATCAGGCCGACGAAGATCAGGACTTTGTGCCCCTTGCTGTCAGCCAGCAGCTTCAGCAGCTTTTCGTCCTTCGCGGAAAACGTCAGTTGCGACGCGCGATCACACAGCGCTCGAGCTCGCTCGCTTCCGGCCGTCAGAGGTTCTAATGCCGCCGCAGCCGTTGCAGGATGACTGCCCATCGACATCAGAATGGACTGCAGTCGCATGCGCGAGATGCTTCCCTTAGGCCCATCGTCTGCCATTTCGTCCGCAGGGCCGTTTTCAGCAACCGCATTGTCCACTGCCATTTCGCCCGTTGCATTTTCGACGCCCGTGCCCGCTGGAACTTCACTGGAAATCAGACTGCGCAGATAGTGCTGAATGTCGGTCAGCAGCTGAGACTCCTGTTGCTCCGGGATCGCCAGAATTGTCTGGGCAAACCTTGGCGGCAGATTGATCTGCACCAGACTGCGAGTGTTCCGGACCATCACCTCACCAAGCAGTTCCTGGAGCTTGCGGCGGTTCCGTGGATCTCTCGGATTGCCTTTCGTGACGAACTGTCGTTTGAAGTCAGCTTCCGTCTTTAAATGGCCGGGTTCGAGCAGTGTTAACAGGCTATAAAGTTCCAGCAGGTTGTTCTGAACCGGCGTGGCGGTCAGCAGGAACATGTGTCGTCGCTGCAAAGAATTGATCAGCTTCCACAGCTTCGTTGTTCGATTACGACAATGATGGGCTTCGTCAACGATGATCAAATCCCACGGCGCTGCGGCGATCGCTTCCGGACGACTGCCGGTCCGAGCAAACGATGTCGATACGAGGACTCGATCATGGCTTTCCCAGAATTCCGCCTTGCTGCTGGTCGATGTTCGCGGCGGAACAGTGAAGTCCAGATGAAACTTGCCGGCCAGCTCTTCGTGCCACTGGCTGACGAGCGGATTAGGAACCAGAATCAGCACTCGTTTTACCAGTCGCCGCATCAGATATTCACGCAGCAGCATACAGGCTTCAATGGTCTTACCGAGCCCCACTTCGTCTGCCAGCAAAACTCGACCGCGAAACCGTCGCATGACCTTGCGGACGGTTTCTATCTGATGTGGCAGATGCTCGATGCTGGTCAAACCATCCAGACACAGAAGCTCATCAAAGCCTCGGAGCAACTGCAGCCTCGCGAGCGTCAGATGAAGCTGCAACTGGTCTCGGGTGCCTGACTGGTGCGTCGCTGAAAAGTCCGAGAGATCGGTACGAAACCGAACCGGGATGCCACCGACTGTGCAGTAGCTTCGCACGTCTGTAACAAGGTCGCCTGAACCGGACAACGCAGCGGCATCAATAGCTGCACCTGCCTTGACTTTTGTCTTCACTGACAACGCTCCGAGACTTCCATTGTCTATTTGCCTGCTTGCGGACGCTCAATTTACAAAGGAGTTCTCGGATTTTCTATCCATCACGGAGAAAAAAACACAACGATATGCTCAGCACATTCGTCAACGAATTTTTGATGACAACCAGTCCTCCAGGTTCAGCACCGTGTCGAGTCCCGCTTCAATCCCGAGTAGAGGTTCGGAACTAAAACCGTCCAAGGCTGGTATCCTTTCTGCGGTATCCGCGCTCGTTGCGTTTCGACCGCAACAATGCGTTGATGCGATCTGATGAGCTTCATTGTGCGAAGTAGAGTTCAGGGTCAGTGTGGACACAGTTTACTCCGACGGATTCCACATTCCCACCGATTCAGGGGGTACGAAACCATGTACGCTCAACACAACGTCGGGCCGAGATTCCTGCAGCGTGCCCTGAGTCTCTGCGAAGCCGGCGTGAAGTCACCAAGCTCCGTTTGCTGCGCCCGACTGCGAGTCTGCTGACGGAGCGGCTCATTCTCTTGCTGCTGCTGAAATCACTGCCCGCTGCTATGATCGGCGTCATTTTGCAACCGGGATAGTCGCCGCTAAAAGCATACTTGTGCAGTCAGTCTTTTGGCCCTAACAGCACGCGGGAGGCACAGCTTTTTCTGCTTGCGATCCTGTCTCTGAGGCCAGAAACTGACGGAAGCAAGCGCGTTCCACGCCGATCATCCGGGTAATTAACCGTCGTCTGATGGATTCGAACCGGGGACGTCACTCAACCCGGGTTTTGCAGCCACTCCTGCAAAAGAACCTATGGGGCACGGTTGCCCTTCCGAAAAATCGCTGTCATCATCTGACTATCGGAACCGGTTCCGCGACAAGACGTCGCCTACTTCCTTTGTCAGGACACTCGACAACCGCCATGAAAACTCGTCTTTTTGCAATGATGTTTTTGGAGTTCTTCATCTGGGGTGCATGGTTGCCGTTGATTTTCGGCTACTTGCCCGGACTTGGATTTTCTACATGGCAACAATCGTGGATTCTGAATGCCTTTCCAATTGCCTCAATTATCGGCATGTTTTTCAGCAATCAGTTTGCCGACCGCAATTTCTCTGCCGAGCGGTTTCTGGCCTTTAGTCATCTTGTAGGCGGTCTGGCAATTATGGGACTTGCGTTTACGCAATCCTTCTGGCCGTTCTTCATCCTGATGTCGGTCCACTGTGTACTTTATGTGCCGACAATTTCGATCACAAATTCCATTGCTTTTGCAAATATGAAAGACGCCCAGGAGGAGTTTGGAATTGTTCGAATGGGCGGAACTTTCGGTTGGATTTTTGCAGCCTGGCCTTTTACGTTCATTCTCGTCGACTGGGCCAAAGTCGACGCCGCAAAGCCTGAGGGAACCGTGGCATGGCTCGGAGCCGTGCTTGCGAGTGGACTCACCGGAGACGCGTTGCAGGACGCAACGAAATGGACGTACATCGTGGCGGGCGTCGCTTCACTCGTGCTTGCGGGATTTAGTCTGACGTTGCCTCATACTCCGCCAAAACCGGCTGTGGAAGGCGAAGGTCAATCATTGGCCTGGCTGCAAGCTGCGAAACTGCTTAAGCATCCATTTGTGCTGGTTCTCTGGATCGTGGCGTTTATCGATTCTTTCGTCCACAACTGCTACTTCAACTGGACGGGCACGTTCCTGTCCAGCAAAGAAGTGGGAATTCCCGGCAACTGGGTGATGCCTGTGATGAGTATCGGTCAGATCGCGGAGATCCTGACGATGTTTATACTTGGAGCCACACTGAAGGCGTTGGGATGGCGGGCCACGATGATTGTCGGAGTCCTGGGTCACGCATTGCGATTTGCTGTTTATGCATACATGCCTCAGAAAGAGCTGATTATTGTGGTGCAGATTGTCCACGGCATCTGCTATGCGTTTTTCTTTGCGACAGTTTACATTTTTGTGGATGAGCACTTCCCGAAAGATGTGCGATCAAGCGCCCAGGGCCTGTTTAACGTGATGATTCTGGGAGTGGGGGCATTAGTTGCGAATACGGTTTGCCCGTATCTGATGCAGGAAGTTTACACCAGGAATGGCGTGATCGATTTCCATGGCTTATTCCTGGTTCCCATGGCAGCCGCCATCGTGGCTTCTTCGGCGATGTTGCTCTTCTTCCATCCGCCAAAGATTGAGGCCAATGTATCGGGATCTCCTATGACGGAAGACTAAACCAGCCAGTTTTGATTAATCAGAGGGGCATGCTTCCAGAAATTTCGATGCTGATACCTGGTCAGAAATGCAAATCGTTTTACGACACGAGATTCGCGACTGCGCAATTCGGATTTTTTAATGACGAGTCCCCCCGCATAAACAGAAAGTCAGTGGAAAAGCTCGCTGTTCTCGCAATGGAGTGTGATGTGGATCTGATGCCTATGCCCGGCTCACCGCAGGTTTCTCCGATGAGGACGGAAGCTGAAGTCTTGTCGTCGCTGAATGCACTTTCATTGCTGCCCCTGGTCGCACAGCTCGCATCCAACCCAGTCATGATCACAGATCTTCTGGATCAGATCGTCTGGGTTAATGAAGCGTTTGTGCGGCTTTCGGGCTGGAAACTTAATGAGGTCGCCGGCCGGCAGCCACAAGAATTCCTGCATGGCCCGCTGACTGATCCCGGGACTGTGATGCAACTTCACGAGCATGTTGCCCTTGTGCAATCGTTCCAATGTGAAATCCTGAACTATCGACGTGATGGCAGCACGTTCTGGATCTCACTGGATGCACAGCCAATTCTGGATTCTGATGGAAAACTGCGAGGGTACCTTTCCGTCCACAACAATATCACTGCACAAAAAGACCTCGAAGCGGCGTTGCAGAAAAAGCATCGACTGCTCGAAGCGGTCAGTGTTTGTCTGACAGATTATCTTAGCAGTGAAGATCTTCACGCGGCCTTTGATAACTTGCTGAAACAACTCCTGAGCCTGACGAATAGTCATTTCGGATTTATTGGCGAAGTCCTGTTCGACTCATCGAACATCCCAAGGCTAAAGTCGTTATCGGTCTCTAATCTTCAATCAGACTCAAACTCGCCATCACTGCGTGAGACAGACCGAAATCAGGATCCTGAATTCAGTGATTTGCTGACACGCTTTGGTGATGCCATCACGAATGGCGAGTCTGTCATTCAAAACTCCCCGATAACTGACAGTCGCAGGGGTGGTCGTGCCAGCGGGCGGCCGGATTGGCATCGATTCCTCGGGATTCCCATCGCGCGAGCCAACAGGCTTGTGGGCCTGATTGGATTGGCCAACTGCCCGGAAAGCTATTCGCAGAAAGATGTCCTATTTCTGCAACCGCTGGTCATGGCGATTGGCCAGTTAATTGATACGAATCGGAGGGAATCGCAACGACGTGAAATGGAGCGATCCCTGCGACGGACGGAAGAGTGGCTGGAAGAAACAGGGCGAGTTGCGGAAATCGGAGCCTGGCAGATTGACATTGAAACCATGACGCTTCGATGGTCGTCACAAACGCATCGCATTCACGAAGTGCCCGCCGATTTTATTCCTGACGTCAATACGGCCATCAATTTCTATGATCCGGAAGCAAGACCGATCATTCGCGAGGCAGTGGCTCGGGCTCTTGTCGATGGGACACCGTGGGATCTTGAACTTCCGTTGACCACGGCGACGGGCCGGCCACGATGGGTTCGCGCGGTGGGGCACGCCGTGTTTGAAGACAACAAAGTGACGCGAATCTTCGGCGCATTCAATGACGTCACTGAGCGGCGCAGGGCTAACGTTGAAAAAGAAAAACTGCAGGTTCAATTCGCACAGTCTCAGAAGATGGAGTCGGTCGGACGACTGGCCGGAGGGATTGCTCACGATTTCAACAACATGCTGGCAGTAATCCTGGGGCACTCGGAGATGATGACGCTGGACGAAACGCTCACGGCAAAACACAGAGTCCACATCAAAGCGATCATGACAGCCGGGCAACGGTCGGCTGAATTGACGCAACAGCTTCTGGCATTTGCTCGTCGACAGAATGCCGCCCCTCAGAAGGTCGATGTGAATAAGACGCTGAAAAGAATGCTGGATTTGCTGAAGAAGTCAATGGGAGGCGGCATTGAGTTGGAATGGATGCCGGGAGACGATGTGTGGGCGATCAGTATCGATCCTGTTCAGCTTGATCAGATTCTGGCAAATCTCTGTATGAATGCTCGTGATGCCATCGCCGACTCGGGACGAATTCTCTTATCCACCCGAAATGAAACACTCGCGAAGGGACAGTGTTTTCGATCCTCGGAACTACCTCCTGGCGACTACGTTATCCTGACTGTTTCCGACAATGGTTGCGGCATGAGCGAATCAACGCTGCAGCATCTGTTTGAGCCCTTCAACAGTACAAAACCTGTCGGAGCAGGCCTGGGGCCGGGACTCGGTTTGGCGACTGTCTACGGCATTGTGCATCAGAACAGCGGTTCAATCGACGTCGAGAGCGACAGATCCATCGGCACCACCGTACGAATTTATTTGCCACGGTCGGTCCAGGGCGCTCCGGAGTCGATACTACGGAACAATACGGTTGCATTATCGAAGAGGCTGACGATTCTTTTGGTTGAAGATGAGCCCGCACTGTTGAAGATCGGGAGACTGTCGCTCAAACAACTGGGTTACAAGGTTTATTCGGCGACCAATTCCCGAGAGGCACTGCAAATGATGCAGTCTCATGGTCGATCAATTGACGTCGTCCTGACTGACGTCGTGCTCCCAGGTGGCAACGGATGGAAACTCGCTCGCGAGATTCAGGAGATGCATGATCACATCCGGTTCGTGTTTATGTCGGGTTATGGAGATCAGGCAATTCCCACTGCGGGAACTGCCGGACTTCCATTTCCGGTGCTCTCCAAGCCGTTTGACTTTCAGCAGCTGGCGTCCGCTATCGAGGCCGCAGTATTTCTGAGTTCCGGAGCGACTTCGCAAGACCAAAATGATTAGCACCGTGTTACAGCAACCGATGACCGAATAAGTCGCGTCGGTATTAATTTCCGGAGACCATGTACAGCGTCCGCTCGTCAGCTTGATGGCCGTTCCGACCCAGGGGACCGTTCTAAGAGCGGGAAATCCGGGGCCTTCTCGTGCATTTTGGAATGATTCTGATAGGATCATCACGCAACGATCGACGGTACCCGCTTAAAGCGGTGTCGCCCGGCAATCTCCGGCACTGACAAAGTGCATTCGCGTTGCATTCAAATTGACATATCATGTTTACCGGCCTCGTGGAAGGACAGGGAACTGTCAGGCAAATCGCCTCACTTCCGGTCGGGCTGCGCCTGTCCATTGCTCCTGATGCAGACTGTTTTGCAGCATCGGAAGCGGCTATCGGTGACAGTATCGCCATCTGTGGATGTTGTTTAACCGTTGTGGCGATTCACTCTGACCGCCTCGACTTCGAAGCGGGCGACGAAACGCTCTCCAAAACCAATCTGGGCCGGTTTCACGTTGGCAGCCGAGTCAATCTTGAGCGATCTCTGCGAGCCGACGGGCGATTGGGCGGGCACATCGTTCAGGGGCACGTCGATGGCGTCGCTGTCGTTGTCGACATTGTGCGGAATGGCGAATGGATCGACATGTGGTTTGCTCTGCCAATGGAGCAACTTCGGCTGCTTGTCTCAAAAGGTTCCGTTGCGGTTGACGGTATAAGCCTTACCGTGGTCAATGTGACAAATGACAGATTTTCCGTCGCATTGATTCCTCACACCCTGCAGGTGACGACTTTGGGAAGTGTGGCTGTCGGCGATGTTGTGAATATCGAAAATGACATACTTGGTAAGTATGTTGATCAGTTGCTGCAGCGCCGATTTGGCGGTAGCGTTTTGGTCGATACGGCCATTTCTGTGTCGCCGGGTGTTTCCATGAGTCCAAATACTCTGTTGAATCAGGAAAGTCCTCCTCCACAATGAGAGATGTCCAGCGTCAGACGCGGTCCTTCCTGATGTCGCTGTTTCAGCAGCATGGCATCAACCCGCGCGGAGATCTGGGGCAGAACTTTCTGATCGATGTGAACCTGATTGAGTTCGCCGTGCGAGCTGCGGAACTTGGGCCTCGCGATGTCGCGCTGGAGGTGGGTTCGGGAACAGGTGGCATGACGGCCTTTCTGGCGGCAGAAGCCGGGCGAGTCATCACGATTGACATCGATAAGAACATGTCGATGCTGGCGGCCGAAGCCGTTCAGGATCGTAACAATGTCACGGTGATCAACAGTGATGTCCTGAAGAACAAGAATACGCTTGATCCACACATCTGTGATGTCATTCGACACCATGTGGCGTCGTTGCCCGGTGGCCGACTGAAGCTTGTCGCCAATCTGCCTTACAGCGTTGCGACTCCCGTGATTTCCAATTTGATTGCCTCAGATCTTCCCTGGGAACGCATGATTTGCACCATTCAGTGGGAACTGGCCGAGAAGATGGTGTCTGATCCGGGAACGTCGAAATACAGCGCAATGTCGGCGTGGATACAGTCACAGGCCACCGTGCGAATTCTTCGGCGCATGGGACCGAACGTCTTTTGGCCCCGTCCCAAGGTGGATTCCGCAATCATCAGCATCTGGCGCGACCAGGAAAAGGCCGATCGAATTATCGACCGTCGGTTCTTTCAGGACTTTCTGCGACGAGCGTTTACCTTGCGTCGCAAGTTTATTCGGAGTGTGCTTGTCGCGTTGTACCGGAAAGTTCTGGATAAGGCGGAGATTGACGTTCTGCTGAGCGAACTCGGCCACACGGCCGAAGACCGTGCGGAGAATATGGACGTCGCCACTTTGATTCGACTATCAAACCATCTACAGGCCACGATTCAGAAGAAGTGTGGACATATCGAATCGGATGATGCCTCCATCAGTGAGGACTGACTGTGATGATCCACATGAGTTCTGTTCAGGACTTCAAGTACAGACGAATTTGTAACATCTGGTGACAGCACACGACTTTGCCTGGGGCGGCTCGTACTGACCACTGACCGCTGAAATTTTTTCACTGGAGAAACAACCATGCTGGATCGCATTGCCTATCGCGGATTGACGTTTGACGACGTCCTGCTTGAGCCTGGGTACAGCGAAGTGGTCCCGTCGGAAGTCGATATCAGTTCGCATCTGACTCGGAACATCAGCCTCAACCTGCCCATGATCAGCAGTCCCATGGACACCGTCACGGAAAGTGACATGGCCGTTGCCATGGCTCAATTGGGGGGCATCGGGATCATTCATAAGAATATGACGATCGAACAGCAGTCGATGCAGGTCGATCGTGTCAAACGCAGCGAGCACGGTGTGATTGTCGATCCTGTCACACTTCCTCCGGAAACACCCGCCGGAGAAGCCGTGCGGTTGATGGATGAACGCAACATCGGGGGCGTTCCGATCACGGTAAATGGACGGCTTGTAGGCATTCTGACTCGCCGGGATTTGCGATTTCTGGAGTCAAAAGATCGCCCGGTTTCTGAGGTGATGACGAAGGATAATCTCGTAACGGCGCCTGAGGATACAACGCTCGAAGCGGCGGAACGGATTCTCCTCCAAAACAAGGTCGAGAAACTTCTGCTCGTGGACGATCAATATCAGTTAAAGGGCCTGATTACGATTCGCGACATCGACAAAAACCTGCAGTTTCCGCGGGCGTCCAAGGATTCCCGCGGTCGTTTGCGGGTTGGCGCTGCGGTCGGGGTTTTTGATCTTGATCGAGTGGCTCGATTAGTGGAATCGGGTGTTGACGTCCTGGTCGTAGATAGTGCACATGGTCATTCTCGGAATGTGATCGAGACAGTTCGGGAGATAAAGAGACAACTTCAGATCGATGTGATTGCCGGAAACATTGCGACGGAAGACGGTGCCAGAGCACTGGCGGATGCGGGTGCTGACGCCGTCAAAGTCGGGATCGGACCGGGATCGATTTGTACAACACGGATCATTTCCGGAATTGGCGTTCCTCAACTCAGCGCGGTGGCAAATGCGGCTCGCGCTTTGAAGGGGAGCGGAATTCCGATTATCGCTGACGGCGGAATTCGCTTCAGCGGAGATATTACAAAGGCACTTGCCGCCGGAGCGTGGACTGTGATGGTCGGCGGTCTGCTGGCAGGTGTCGATGAAAGTCCTGGTGAGATGATTCTCTTCCAGGGTCGAAGCTTCAAGCGATACCGAGGAATGGGTTCGCTGGGGGCAATGATGAAGGGTAGTAGTGAACGCTATCGGCAGGGCCATGTCCCAACGGGCGACCAGTCAAAACTGGTTCCGGAAGGCGTGGAAGGTCGCGTTCCTTACAAAGGAGCCTTGCAGCCACTGATATTCCAGCTTTCTGGAGGTCTGCGTTCCGGCATGGGTTATGTCGGAGTCGGGACGACTCTGGAGCTGCGAGAAAAAGCTCGATTCATCGAGATTTCAGCGGCATCGGTTAGGGAGAACCATCCACATGACATCGCAATCACTCAGGAAGCTCCAAACTATTCTGTGGAGCACGCACCCAAAGACTGAAGGCCACGTCGTCCGTTGTCGATTGGCACGAATCCTGCGCGACGCTGGTCTCGCAGGACTTGCCATTCTCTCAATGGCTTCACAGTGTTCCGCACAGGATCAGCCTTCTGCACAGGATCAGCGGCAGCAATCCAGAGCCGCTGGTACGATTCAGCGGCCGCAACTGGCGCCAGTCATGTCCTCCGACGACGGTCCCATTGTGTCGTCTTCACGTTCACGAATTCAAGTTCGAAACGCAGTTCATACCCGAGTGCTCCCGTCGGCAGATCCCGGCGTTACTCAAGCGTCTGGCACTGAGGAGATTGCTCCATTACCTCCCGTATCGACGCCCGAGTATTCCGAGGCTCCTCAGCCTGTCAATCCTCCAGAAATCGCTGCTCGTGCAAGGCAGCAGATTGCTCCGGAATCGGATCGAGCCTACGGGCAGACGCCGACGACCGATTCGGGCTTTAATGCCAGAATGAATTATGTCCTGTCCGGCGGAGTGGTCAGTTCATCCGCTGAATCCGTCGGTGACTGGTGGCAGGAACGATCCGGTCACATGGTGAATCGTCCCGAGGGGCAGGCACGATCTCAACAAAACGGACAGCGCCAACGAGGCGGGCGACTTGCCAGAGCGACCGGGCGAATGGTGGATCGAGTCACGTTGCCGGATGAGCCTGTTCCGGAAGTGGATTTCTATGACTCTTCCCCAATTGCCGTTTCTGCATCGGACGTTCAACAAACTGCCGGGCAGCAGCAACCACTGGACGGACAGGAAGCGACGCCGACAAGCCGTCTGAAGACCGACATTCGAACTATCCGGCCAACGTTGAATTACGCGTTGAAGAATATTGACCGAGATCAACTTCCGGAAGACTTCGACTCTCGAGTCGACAATGGAGCGTACGAGGCTCGACAGTCCAGTCCTACGGTTTATCAATGGGCGCCAACCAACTTCTACCATTATCCGCTGTACTTCGAAGACCCTTCATTGGAACGATACGGCCATACGTACCATCCACTGGTTCAGCCGTTTGCGTCAACCGGTCGATTCGCAACGCAATTGGTTGGGTTGCCCTATCAGATGGCTCTGCATCCAGTGAATTCAAAACAGTACGCACTGGGTTATTATCGTCCAGGAGAATGGGCGCCGAAGAAGCTTTATCAGATTCCATTCAATGAAGAAGCGACTCTGATGGAAGTGGCGGTCATCGCAGGGCTGATCCTGATAATTCCGTAGGAGCGATGTTGACTTTGCAGCAGGTGCCTACCGCCTGACGACCGCAAAAGGCGTCGTCTCCGCGAAATTTATTCGCCAAGGGCTGAACAGTCGCCCTGCCGCGGAATTCTCAGGCGAATTCAGGAATGTGAACGAGTGAGTTTTCACTTTTCTGAATGTTCATTAACCTTTAATTGTATTCAGTGGCTCCAGGGCTGTTTTGGTGTGTTTGCAACACCGAGGCCTTTGACATGCATTTCCGGCCAGGTGGCGAAACAGGCAGACGCACGGGACTTAAAATCCCGGGACCCGTAAAGGGTCGTACGGGTTCGATTCCCGTCCTGGCTAATTGAAAGACTGGGTTTTTGAAAAACTGAGTCCCCTCGCAATCGCTGAAGATTGGCAGGTGTCGCCTCACGTGTCACCTCGGAGCCAGTTTTCCGTCGTTGACGATCATTCTGTGTCTCCTCAATCGGAAGTGACCGCAGGTGTGCTGCGTCGATGTGTGCAGCAGCATCGTTGGCATCACGACAATGACGGCCCTGCGTCCGAATTCTGCAAGGCTCTTTCTGACCTGGTGTCGGGTACATGAATACGGCTTCCCCGCGTTTGTCAGCGCCGTAAAGTATGGCCCGCGATGTTCTGAGACTGGAACCACCAGAATCATCTCTACGAACTCAGCAGCCAGCGGGTAACTTCCGCGAGATCCTCGACCACATCGACGAACTGCAATCCCGTTCCGGGACGGAATAGCATGGACTGCCCTATCTGTACGACGCCAGGATCAAAACCAGGGGCAACGCCAGACGAAACACGTTCTACGGCAGAGAAAAGAAATCGCTGGCCTATGTGCTGGCGACGGTTGCAGGATGCCGACTCCGGTCACTCGGGCTTCCTGTGCTTCTAACACTTCGACGGGTTCCGACCAGAGCCGTTTTGCTTTCTCGTCGGAATCCTCTATCCTCGGGTGACAATCGATCCCGATTCTCATCCCTCCCGAGCGTAAACGATGTTCCTGCCTCGATTGCTCTTTGTGTTCGCCCTTGTTCCTGGTCCCTTGACGGCTGTTTCAACGGGACAGGCTCAGGACACCATTCGCTTCGATCAGGACGTGCGACCGATCCTTTCAAATCATTGTTGGAGCTGTCATGGGCTGGACGAAGCAAGTCGTCAGGCCAACCTTCGACTGGATCAGCGTGAGTCCGCTCTTGGTAAAGGCGACAGCGGTGCCATCGCAGTCGTGCCGCGCGACCTGACAGCCAGTGAACTCATCACACGCATCGAGTCACACGAAGCGGACAAGCAGATGCCACCCGCCAGCGCCAAGAAACCACTGTCGGAAGATCAGAAGCGAATCCTTCGTCAGTGGATTCTGGAAGGTGCGGCATTCTCAAGTCACTGGGCATTCACAACGCCTCGGCGACCGGATCTTCCCAGGGTCAAAGATCCCTCATGGGCTCGCAATCCTATTGATCAGTTTATCCTGAAGCGACTTGAAGACGAGGGATTGCGGCCCGGCATTGAAGCAAGACCACCCATCTGGCTTCGGAGAGTCACTTTGGATCTGACTGGCTTTCCACCTTCACTGAAGGAACTGCAGGACTTTGAATCTCAGCTCCAGACGACCGCCGAAGAGGTCGTCTACGCGGCTGTGGTTGATCGCTTACTGTCATCGCCGCGTTATGGAGAACGGATGGCGATGCAATGGCTGGACGCGGCTCGCTACGCAGACACAAACGGTTACAACAACGACGAAACTCGTACGATGTGGCCATGGCGCGACTGGGT
>JANPHT010000143.1:0-3670 GCA_031424595.1 Planctomycetota bacterium | reverse complement strand
GCATTCCCGCATCCTCGTTCCTGTGAAGCACTGCGACACCGGGCGGCCGCGTTTGGCAGCATGTGCTGCATGGAAGCGGCCGAGATTTTTATGACCGTTCGTCGGACTATTCGAAATGGTCAAACGCCTGTTTGATATTGTCGCATCGCTGCTGGGATTGCTTCTTCTGTCGCCGCTACTCGTGGGGGCGGCAATCGGCATTCGACTGACAAGCCCCGGGCCGGTTTTTTATCGGGCTCGGCGAACAGGCCGATGCGGTCATGAGTTTGTCATGCACAAATTCAGAACGATGCGGTTGGCTTCGGGATCATCCAGCCTGATCACGGCCGCAACAGACCCGCGAGTGTTTCCGTTGGGGTATTTGCTGCGTTTGCTGAAGATTGATGAGTTGCCTCAACTCTATGACGTCCTCACCGGAAAAATGTCTGTCGTGGGGCCTCGCCCGGAAGACCCGCGAATTGTAGATCGGTATTATGGCCCGCTGGGCCGAGAAACCCTGAATGTCGTTCCCGGTCTTGTGAGTTACGGAAGTCTTTACAATTACACCCATGGTCAACGGCATCTGAATGACTCCGATCCGGAAACTTCGTACGTGCGCGAATTGCTGCCTTTGAAACTGGCTTTGGAGCTTGTGTACGTCCGGAATCATTCGTTGCCGGGTGATCTGACAATTATTGTGAAGACTTTCGTCACGATTTTGCTGATCTCTTTGGGCAAACGAAACTTCTCAGAACCGTCGGAAATCATTAAGGCCCGCGAGATACTGGACTCTGATCGCGGTTTAGTTGTCGTCGCTGGTTGAGGCTCGCGCCAATGCTGGCAGGGTGATCGGGAATGCTTCCCACCTGACATCGCCATCAGATGTCTATAAACTCTGAATTTCCGCCCTGACTGTTATGGGGTTGGAAATCTCTAATCTTCTGCTTCAATCACCAAAGTCATCAACATGCATGTGGGGATTCTGTACAACAAAGTGGCCATTTCCGATCCTGCCGGAGATCTTGATGTTCTCAGGCAATGTGTCGTCGTGGAAGAAGCCTTGAAGAACCTCGGTCATACATCGTGTCGTATTGCGTGCCATTTGAATCTGAATTTGGTCCGCGACGCATTGCTGTCTCAGAAGCCAGACATGGTTTTTAATCTTGTCGAGTCGTTGGCTGGCACTGATCGGCTCATGCCAGTCGCCACGGTGCTGCTGGACTCACTCGGAATCCCTTTCACAGGGGCATCCAGCCTCGCCATCCTCACGACCACCGAGAAATTGGTTGCGAAACAGCGAATGCTGGATCACGATTTGTCCACACCTGCCTGGCTTACAGAACGCACCGGAACCTGGCGTGGATTGAATTTGTCAGCGCATGGCCCGGAAAGTGTGATCATCAAAGCCATTGCTGAACATGCCTCCCTGGGGCTTGGCGATGACAGTGTTGTGGACTGCCGTGAGTTGTCAGTCAATGAACTTTGTCAGCAGATCACTGCTCGGTCCACACGGCTTGGTACGCCCCATTTTGCAGAGCAATACATTGACGGCCGCGAATTCAATCTGAGCGTGTTGTCGAGCGAAACTGGGCCCATTGTGTTGCCACCTGCTGAGATCCACTTCATTGATTTTCCGGGAGGGAAGCCTCGAATCGTCGGTCATGATGCCAAATGGAACGACGCAACTTCGGAGTACATCAATACTCCTCGGTGTTTCGACTTTCCTCACAGTGATCAGGCCTTGCTGGATGAACTGGAAGCATTGGCGCGTCGCTGCTGGATGGCATTTGATCTTCGTGGCTACGCACGGGTCGATTTCCGCGTTGACAATGATGGCTTACCGTGGATTCTGGAAATCAATGCAAATCCCTGCTTGTCTTCCGACGCTGGCTTTGTCGCAGCCGCCCAGAAAGCCGGTATCACTTTTGATGAGGTTGTGCGGCGGATTCTTTTCGACGCAATGCAGGACGGGATTGCGCAGGGCGGTTAAAAATCCGGGATTGTGGATTCGGTTCCAAAGCGGGAGTTCTCAGGAGTTTTTGTATTGCGACTCCAGCCAGAAGTAAGTGCGATATGAAGCGAAGAATTCGTGTCACAGAATTCACAAATTTTAAAAAATTCCCGAAAACAGCCACTTTTGTGGGGTTGAGGCTATCGGTGAATGTCCGTTGCAAGTCGGACGTCGCTGCAGGCTGCTTCACGGGCACCGGCATCGGTTGACCGTTGGCACGCAGCGGAGAGACGCCGACGGAATGGTGGGCGTCGTCGGCCCGGTCAACGATTCCGCAAGGAGTGCACAGTCCATTATTGATCGACGGGTCTTTACCGCTCCGGCAGGATGCCGTACTTGCGCATCTTGTTATAAAGAGTCACTCGGCTGATCCCCAGGTGCTTGGCGGTGTTTGTACGACTAAAGTTATTACTCAGCAGAGCCTGCTCGATGATGTCCTTTTCTGTAAGTTCAATTCGATTCTCCAGCGACTCACCTCGCCGAACTGAAAAGAAGGCAGCGACTGAGGGATCATTTCCCGGACCGGCGTGACCATCCACGACATGATTGGGCAGTGTATCAACCGACATGCGACCCTCTTGACTGTAAATCACCGCACTGCGGATGGCATTTTCCATTTCACGAACATTTCCGGGCCAGGGATAGCTCAAAAGACAATCGAGAAACTCAGGCGTGATTTCGACCACATCGATCCCCAGGTTCGATGCATGCTGATGCACGAAGAATCGTGCCAGCGGTTCGATGTCAGGTAAACGTTTTCGCAGCGGAGGCAGAGTAAAACTAAGCGTATTCAGGCGATAATAAAGGTCGGGACGAAATCGGCCGGATTCAACGAGCGGCTGCAGTTGCAGGTTGCTGGCTGCAATGATTCGAGCCTTCACAAACTGCGTTCGATTTGAACCGACGGGCTCAAATTCGCCCTTTTCGATGACTCGCAGCAGCTTGACCTGCTGGTCCGGAGTCAGTACGTCAATTTCATCCAGCAGAATTGTTCCGCTGCCTGCGACAAGGAACTTTCCATCCTTATCCGCATGAGCGCTGGTAAATGCGCCTTTTACGTGGCCAAAGAGTTCGCTCTCAATCAATTCCCCAGGAAGGGCTCCGCAGGCCACGTGCAGAAACGGTTGATCCTTTCGCTGTGAGCTTTCATGAATGAGGCTCGCCAGATGCGTTTTGCCAGAACCCGTTTCACCAATCAAAAGAATGGTGACGTTATGTCGGGCCGCGACTTCCAGCCGCTTAAGCATCGTACGTAATTCGGGGGTGCGAGTACGAAACTTCTCGCACATCGCGCTGGAGGCATTCGCATGAACAGTTTCTGCTGTCAGGATTTCCTCAGCCGCTGGTACCTCCTTTGGAATCGTGAATCGAGGTTTTGGCCGATGTGCAGAGTCACTCGTCGGCAGGCCGGACGTCGTCCGCGTGTCAATCTCAGGGAGGACGCTCTGCACTGACGTCGATGCCAGAGAACCACTGGCGACTGGCCGGAAAACCTGCTCGACGAATTCGAGGTACGCGTCATCCTGATCTGACAACGGTATCACTCTGGCGCAGTGGAGGATCTCTTCAGGAAGGTTTTCCTGCTTAATCTGCCCTGGAATCGTGACCAGAATGCAGTCCACGGAACGCACATTGCTGATTGTGGCGTAAGTTCGTGCAAGTTGCTGGGGTGAGGCCGAG
>JANPHT010000142.1:0-3917 GCA_031424595.1 Planctomycetota bacterium | reverse complement strand
AGCAGCTTTTGAGCTGTTGGCCATCACCAGCAGCGCGGCAACAGCCATCACCATGTAACCGGCGTGGGCAATAGTCGAGTAGGCCAAAAGACGTTTGAGATTCGTCTGAGCGTACGCAGCCAGATTCCCAAACGTCGTGGTTAGACAGGCAATAAACCCCAGCCCTACTCCAAAAGCCATCATCAAGGACTCAGCCCCCTTCGCTCCTGAAAGTGAAAGGCAGAATCTCACAAGCAGGCCAAACGCTCCTGCCTTCGATGCCACTGAAAGAAAGCCGGCAACCTCAGCGGACGCACCTTCAAAGGCGTCTGGGCACCAAAAATGAAATGGCACAAGCGACAACTTGAATGCCAATCCCACCATAACAAGCATGATGCCAAGCGATACAGTACGAAGCTCAGGATCGCTAAGTCCTCCAGAACCACCTTCTGCTGCAATGGCCAGCCGTTCTGCCAGAAGTGACATGTCAGTCGTTCCCAACACACCGGCGAGGAGACTGATTCCATAGAGCATGACCCCTGCAGCCCCGGCTCCATAAACAACATACTTCAATGCGGCTTCGCTGCTTGGCTTGCGGCCTTTTAGGAAGCCCACCATCGCATAACTTGGTACGCTGGCCATTTCCACGCCCACAAAGAGCATCAACAAGTTATTTGCGCTGGCCATCAGCATCATGCCGATCGTGGCACCAAACAGAAGTGAGTAGAAATCCGGACCATCTTCTTCATCCGGGATGCCAGTCAAACTTGTGAGTGCAACTGTCAGCAAAAGAAACAGGCCAAGGAAACCACGAAAGTAGACAGTAAAAGAGTCGTGAATCAGAAGCCCTGTAAAAATCTTCGTTGATGCAACAGCCTCTGCGGCGTGAAGGGAATCATGTTGCTTATACGCCAGAAAGGTGGCGACCAAAGCACCTACCGTGGCTGTCAGACAAGCGGGAATCAGCTTGTCAAACCCGGCGAGGCGCATCAAAAGCATCAATACGATCGTCGCGCTGAGGCAGAGTTCCACACCAAAGCGAGGGAGCGACTGTGTCGTGTCAGTGATCAGGGAATTGATAAGCTCTGGGAACAGCATTGCGACACTTACCGACTATGGAGAAAATGAACAGTGGTCACGAGCCCCTCAGGGATTATCGCTGAGCCTGTAGTTGATTCACCTGAGCTGCAGACTTCTGATAACCAGCTTCTGCCGCCTGCGCCATTGCTTTCACAGATGGCTCCATCATGTTGATCATCGTGGCAGGGTAGACCCCGAAAACAATGGCGAGGCCCAGTAATACACAGGCAATCGTTTTCTCACGCATGTTCAACGGAGTCAGGTCTTCCGGGTGAGGACCCTTGTACTCGGCACCCAGATAAACTCGCTGCAATGCCCAGAGAATATAGCCAGCGGTCAGGATCACGCCCGAGGCAGCCACAACGGCCAGCACCCAGTTGAAGTTCCACGTGCTCAGCACGACAAAAACTTCTCCAATGAAACCACACAGCCCCGGAAGCCCAAGTCCCGCAAAGAACAGTCCCGCAGAAAGTCCGCTGTAAAGAGGCATCTTGCCCATCAGCCCACCAAATCGATTCAAATCTCGATGGTGAACGCGATCGTAAATCACGCCAACCATAAAGAACATTCCCGCCGACGAAATACCGTGAGCGATCATCTGGAACATGGCCCCATTTAAACCCATCTGCCAGTAATCAGAGCCAATGGTCTCACCCGTGGCTTCATTGATTTTCCAGACAGCAAGACCCAGCAGCACATATCCCATGTGACTTACAGAACTGTACGCGACAAGGCGTTTGAAATCTGTTTGAGCCAACGCAGCGAATGCTCCGTAGATAATGCTGACGACTCCAATGGCCACCATGGTGTAGGCCCAGTATTGGGCCCCATACGGACAAAGAGGGAAGGCAATTCGGATGAGTCCGTATCCACCCATCTTCAACAAAACGCCCGCCAAAATCATACTGATCGGAGTTGGCGCCTCGACGTGGGCATCAGGCAACCACGTGTGAACGGGAAATGCCGGCAGTTTGATCGCAAAACCGATGAACAACAAGACAAACGCGGTAATCTGAGACGAAGGGCTGAGCAGGCCGCCCGCGGTGGCCGCTTCAGCGAGCTTGATCATGTTAAATCGCCCATCAGGCTCCGGAGCATTGAAATAGAACATCAGCATTGCAACAAGCATGAGCACGCTGCCTGCCAATGTGTACAGGAAAAACTTGATCGCCGCATATTCCTTTCTGGGCCCACCCCAAACGCCAATCAGGAAATACATCGGCAGCAGCATCACTTCCCAGAACACGTAAAACAGGAAGAAATCGAGTGACAGAAACACCCCCATCATTCCGGTTTCGAGCATCAGGAACAGAACAAGATAACCCTTCACATGCTTCGTAATGCTCCAACTGGCTCCCATTGCAAGCGCGCTGATCAAACCTGTCAGAAGGACCAGGGGCAAGCTGATACCATCCACCCCAAGGCGGTAGTAAACACTCCACGTTGGAATCCATTGTTTGGCGACTTCAAACTGAATCCCTGGGGTAGCCGATTGAAAATCGCCCCAAAGGACCAGCGTCAGTCCAAACGTGACCAATGTTGTTGCCAAAGCAAACAACCGCATTGCTTCGGCATTTTTACTGTCGAACAATAACGCCAGCAGCAAGGCGCCGAAGGTCGGGACGAAAATGATCGCAGAGAGAAGGAATTCAGGATTCATCGTCTGATCACAGTCTGACTAACACCGCCTGATGACAGGCGAGGAGCTAAAAGGCGCCGCAAAAAAATGACCTGCGAAAAACTCACTAACCAGGAAAGGTAGTGAACAGAATCGCAAACAGTGCCACAACACCTACCACAATAAACATGACATACTGCCGCAATCGTCCGGTTTGAATCACCCGCAAAGAACGACCGACCGCGAAAGTTGAATTCCCCATCAGGTTAACGAAACCATCGACCACACTCTCGTCAAACAGCCGATCCCATTTGGAAACCAGAATCATGACCTTGGCCGAGCCGTGGATGATGCCATCAAAGATCGTCTTATCAATCCACGTACAGAACTTTCCCACGATGTGACACGGCTTCATGAACAAAGCATCATACAACTCGTCAAAGTGCCATTTGCTGACAAGGAATCCATGAAGGCCTGATAGCTGTCGCTTCATTTCAGCCACATTGACTCTGGTCGTCCCGTACAACAGCCAGGCGATGAGAGTACCACTCGCGGCGGCAATCAACGCATAGGTGCCGGCTTCGCTGTGGACCCTGTGAACGGCTGCGCGACCTGGCATTACAAGATCGCCCGCCGCGGCGGCAACGACCCCGTGCTCAATATGCGCCGGCTGATCGCCGGTAATGAGCCGATACAAAACTCCCTGCTCGCCACCGATTGCACAAAACGCAGCCATCAGAGAAAGCACCAGAAGCGGCACCGTCATGATCAATGGAGATTCATGGCAATGATCGTACACGTGCTGGTCACGAGGTTTGCCAGCGAACGTGTAGAACCACAGTCGAAACATGTAGAACGCGGTTATCCCCGCCGTCAACAACGGCATCAGAAAGAGCAAAAAGTGGGAAGGGTTCGCTTTCACAAACGCCAAAGAAGTCGCAACAACCGCGTCTTTAGAAAAGAACCCGGAGAACGCAAACATTGACGACCAGGACACCAAACCAGGAATTGCCAAACCACTGATTGCGATCACGCCCACCAGCATCGTAAACGCCGTGATTGGCATCTTGCGCCAAAGTCCACCCATCTTTGGCATTTCCTGCTCATGATGGCACCCATAGATCACACTGCCCGAACAAAGGAACATCAACGATTTGAAGAACGCGTGAGTGACCAGATGAAACAAGCCAGCACCCCACCCGAACACACCAAGCCCCAGCATCATGTAGCCCAGCTGACT
>JANPHT010000141.1:0-4876 GCA_031424595.1 Planctomycetota bacterium | reverse complement strand
ATACGCACCCTTGACTCGCGGGGCCATACAGGTGTTCGGCAATGCGATTTTCCGTTTCTTCAATGCCGCCGATTGGTAGATGAACGGCACCCCATGAGAATTGCTATTTGGCCTGTACCGTCGTGAACCACTCCGCAGGTAGTGCAAATACGATTACATTTTCGGGAAAGAATTGAAGGTAGTATGAATCAGGGGTGTCGCCGAAAAACACGACAACAGGTTGCGCGATTCGAAGTTCCTCTTGCACCTGAAGGATATCAAGGGGCGCGCCATGCGTGTTGAAGGCCTTCATCTTGTCGTTGTTTACGGGCAGGGGTATACGATGATGTTCAACACATTTAGAATAGGGTTTACCAGCATTTTGAATCGTCAAGAAACGATCGCCTGCCACATAGAATGTTATCAATTTGTCATCACCTTGTTTTGACAACGCCCGTGCAAGCATCGGTGGGGGCCCAATGGGATTAATCAGGCCGTATTCGATTTCGTCGATATCGTCCAGCGTTGGGTGACTGGCAAGCGCAATCGACAACACTGGAAAGAACAAGAACAGTAATCTCATGCCGCGATCCTTCATGCCGAACATTCCAGTAACCCAAACTCAGTTTGAGGTAACGCACCTCTTGCGTTTTGGGATATTCAAAACTGGAACAAGAATTTATCAAAACTCAAAAGCGGTTGCAACCGTGAGACTTGCATGAGTTTTGGGTATACATCACAAACCACCAACTGAGGGAGTATCCGTTTGTTGGAGCTCGCCGGGTCAAGTCAAAACCCTCGGGAATTACGGCCAGAGGAGCCTCGGCGTGTTTTGATGGGCTTAATCAGAGTGAGTAGGGGAGTTTTCATCGTTGACGACACTCCATGTCGCTCGGTTCAGCGTGCTTTGGGACGGTGCGTTGAGAGATTGAGAACTATCGCTCTACTTTGAACGATGGTGTCGGTCGTTTAGATCTGGTGATGAATGAGATGGTGGGCTGGAATGCCCATTCTCCTGACGTTTTGAATTCTGCGGTGATGGCATGAGTGTAGCTCGTTTTCAGGTTGTGTTGAAGCTGGCGAATATCCATGAGGACGATCGAGTCTGGTTTGGACGTTGGCTGCGTCGCTATGCTGTTTTTCTGCGTCAGTCTGAAACTGTCTCGCTGCATGTTTCGCAGAACAGCGTTAAGCAGTTCTGTCGCACTCTTCTTGCGAGGGAAGTTCCCGCATGGCAGCGTCTGCAGGCAGTGCGGGCGATTGAGTTTTATCGCAATGAGGTTCTGCAAACCGCTGAGCCCGATCTTCTGGAGATCCGACAGATCTTATCCCGCACGGCTGACGGTGAACGTCATTCCGTCCATGCGGTCTCGCCGGACGATGAGGCTCAGTTGATCGGCGTGGTGAACGTGAACGAACCGCGGTGGATTCAGAAGATGCGGGCGGAGCTGCGGCTGATGCATTATGCATTAAGTACCGAGACGGCTTACATCGGCTGGGTGCAGCGGTTTATGAAATTCGTGGGCAACGAAGATCTGGAACAATTTGGGGCACCGGAATTGAAGGAGTTCCTGACGGAACTGGCGGTGGAGGGAGAAGTCGCGGCGAGTACTCAGAACCAGGCGTTGAGCGGCGTGATGTTTTTCTACCAACGTGTGCTGGGGCGAGAACTCGAGTTCATTGACGCGGTGAAGGCGAAGCGTCCCAAACATTTGCCTCTGGTACTGAGTCGCCAGGAGGTGAATCGGATGCTGCGTAAACTGGAAGGCCGCGACTTGTTACTGGCATTGCTGTTGTACGGGTCGGGAATGCGTCACAAGGAAGTGTTGCGTCTGCGCGTGAAAGATGTTCACTTTGATACGATGCAGATTACGGTTCGCGACGGGAAGGGGGAAAAGGATCGCGTGACGATGCTGCCGAAGGCGGCGGCGGAGTTGTTGCAGCAGCAGCTTCTAGCCGTGAAGAAGCTGCATGACAAAGATCTTGAAGCAGGAGACGGCCGGGTCTATTTGCCTTACGCTCTGGCGAAAAAGTATCCGAATGCGGATCGTGAATATGCGTGGCAATTTGTGTTTCCGTCGCGGGAGAAGTCGCGTGACCCGAGAAGTGGCGCAATTCGCCGGCACCACATTCATGAGAACAATTTTCCTCCGATCATGAAGCGCGCGCTGAAGGCGGGGAACGTAGATCAGCCTGCGACTCCGCATACCCTGCGTCACAGCTTTGCGACTCATCTTTTGGAAGATGGTTACGACATTCGGACGGTGCAGGAACTCCTGGGACACGCCGATGTGAAAACGACGATGATTTACACACATGTGTTGAATCGCCCGGGACTGGCGGTCCGAAGCCCGGTGGATGTGATGTAGCACGGCAAGGGCGCGAGTTCCTGGTGTATCGGGCTCAAAAAAGGCGTCCGGATGCAACCCGAACGATCACCGCCTGATCAATATCATCCTGAGAACGGATTCTTTCATGCCTGTGACTCGTTATTTTCTTGACTGGGAGAAGCCAGCACTCACGACGGCCGCTGATTATCTGATCGGCCGCTATGCCAACGGCGATCAGTTGGATATGTCGAAAGTCATCGTTGTGTTTCCCGGTCGTCGGGCGGCTCGGAGAATGCTGGAGTTGCTTGTCCAGCGAGGAGGAACAAAGTGGCCGGCTCTGATTCCGCCACGAATGGTCACCTTTACTCGTTTCCCGGAGATGCTGTATCCGCAAAAGCAGCAGCTCGCGGACGACCTGACGCAGCTTCTTGTCTGGCGAAAGGCGTTGTATGCCGTGCCTGCGTGGGAGATCAAAGCCGCACTGCCGAATCGACCGGATGACGATGCAGTCCCTGCCTGGATGGCTCTGTGTGAATCACTTCGCAAGCAACACAACGAACTGGCTGCCGAGGGGCTGGAATTCGATGAAGTGCATGCCAAGCTGATTCAGCTGGGAAATCCGGAAGAGGCGGAACGCTGGAAAGCATTGCGTCGGATTCAGTCGGAGTACCTTGTTCAAATGGATGATCTCAAACTTTGGGATCGTCAGGCAGCGCGCCTGGTGGCTGTGGATCTCAATGAATGTCGCACCGATTGTGATATCGTCCTGATTGGGACGGTGGACATGAATCGCATTATTCGAAAAATGCTGGATCAGGTTTCCGATCGTGTCACCGCACTCATTCACGCACCAGAATCCGAATGTGATTCTTTTGACGAATATGGCTGTGTAAAAGCCGACATCTGGGAAACTCGGCTTCTGGATATTGACCCGGGAATCATTCGCATCACGGGCACACCGATTGAACAGGCCCATGCGGCAATGCAGGAACTTGCCAGCTACAACGGTGTTTACCGTGCCGATGATGTCACAATTGGCGTCGCAGACGACACAATGGTGCCCACGATTCTGCAAGCGATGGCCGATGCTGGCATCTCTGGTCACTGGCCCATTGGAATGCACGTTTCGGAGTCGCGGCCATTTCGACTTCTCCAGGCATTGGCCTTGCACATCGCATCGGCCCGCGACGAAATGCCGGCGGACTTTGCCACGCTGAGCGATCTTGTGCGGCATCCGGACGTCAACGCATGGATTTCCGGCTACCTCGAGGCAACGCTTTCGGACGAGGCCGCCTACGATAAAATGAGCTTGTGGCTCAGTGAACTCGATCAGTACGTCGCCGAGCATCTGCAGGTGACACCCGGAGAAATGCTGGGCGAAGCACCGCGACGCATCCTGGTTGCGCAAGTCTGTCGTGCAGTGGAGTTGCTGTCTCGTTGTCTTGTCGCTGATTCCTATACAGCCGAGTACGCGGGGTCCGCTGTCGGACGTCTGCGTCCGCAAAAAAAACATCCGACTCGCAACTCGCGTCAACGCACGCTGGACGAAATGGTGGACGTGACGGAGTCTTCGCTGACGCGGCAACTGGAGCAGCGTCGACCTTTATCCGAATGGGCCGAGGGAGCGGTGAGAGTTCTTGCGACGATCTACGGCGAGCGAGAACTTCACAGCGAGTCAGCCGCGGATCGCGGTATTGTCGAATGCGTGACTAAACTTCAGGACCTGAATGAACAGCTCCAGAGAATTCCCACGGCTGTTTTGCCTTTATGCACAGCCAGCCAGACGTTGCAGTTGCTGTTGAAGCAAATTGCTGACGAAATCATTCCGCCGGAACCCAATGACGAAGCCATCGAGCTGATGGGCTGGCTGGAGCTGACTCTGGACGACAGCCCCGTTCTTATTCTGACCGGGTTTAACGAAGGAAAAGTGCCTGAGTCAATGAACTCAGATGCCTTCATGCCGAACAACCTCAGGACTCGCCTGGAACTGACAGATAACCGACGACGCTACGCCCGGGACGCTTATGCCTTGACGTCGATCCTCAAACGGCGTCTGAATCGTGTCGTCCTGATCACCGGACGAACAGATGTGAAGGGCAACCCACTGGCTCCAAGTCGCCTGTGGTTTGCGGCCGATCCGTTTTCTATTCCTGATCGCGTCCGTCGTTTCTACGATCCCGATTATGCTGGCATTGAAACTCCATCCACGAACGAGACTACGACGGAGGGTCAAGCCTTGCCGCGGCTAAGCGGATTCACAGTGCCGTGTCCGACAGATATTCCGGCAGCTCCAGAGGAAATCCCGGTTACGGCCTTTCGTGAGTACATTCAGTGCCCGTACCGTTACTTCCTGCGTCACGAGCTCCGATTGCGATCTGCCGAAGACGATGTGCGTGAACTGACGGCACCAGTCTTTGGAAGTCTGATGCATGACGTGCTGAAGTGCTTTGGCGAATCTGAGGTCCGGGAAGCAATCAACGCAGAAGCCATCGAAACATATTTGCTCAAGGAACTGCATCGCGCAGCACTTGGCAGGTTCGGGAGGTCTCGGTCGGCCACTGTGAGCG
>JANPHT010000140.1:0-11031 GCA_031424595.1 Planctomycetota bacterium | reverse complement strand
TTCCGGCGGCCCGCTGTTCGTCAGAGTTCGGTTCTAAAATTGCCTCAGGTTCCAACAATTCAGGTACGATGGAAAGGACACCATCTTCCTCTGGTGGAATTGCCGCAAGTTGACGAAAGTCGTCCTCTGAATTCGTGCTGTCGGTTGATGTTGCGGCGGTTGACCATGGAACGATACGCATCGAATTGCGGCCCTGACTGACATCGTTACTATCAGCTTTCAGTGGCTTCTTACGAGCCAACGGGGAGCCCTGCATCAAAGGGCGACTTTGCTCCGAAAGCTGTGGAGAATTGAGGTGGGAAAGTTCCTCCAACGCGTTGAGAAATCCGTTATCCGGCGAGCGATTCGGGATTGGTTCTGGTTTCGCAGCCAGACCATCTGTCGCTGGCACCTGCAGCGATCGCCCACAAGCCGGGCAATCAACAATGGTCCCCACTTTGGATCGTGAGATTCCGAGTAATTGCCGACAATGCTGACATCGAAATTGGATAGGCATCCGCGTAATGGGCCCGTTGTAATTTGAAACCGCCGGAAAAACTTATGAAACCGCACCGTGAATCCAGTTTGTGGAAACTCTTTCAATCGTTGCCACACCAGACAAGCCAGTCAAGTGGCCAGCGATCTTACTGTTCAGGTTAGCGAGAATCTTAAGAAGCGTATTATTCAGGAAACGGCAAGAACCAGTCAACCACGCCGGTTAATCAATTCGTCGCCCCGACACGCTGATCCGCGTCTGAGCGTCAGGGAGTGAGCCGCAGCGTGTTGAACTCTTTCAATGCTGGCTTTACCAGCACTTGTCCGCCTTCCGGCCCCACTTTTTTGCTTTCAGCAATCGCACTGTAACCACCGCCCTGTACCGCTCCTGGGGAAGTCTAGTTTTTCAAGATCATGGGATGGGCCCCCTGCAATTCTTCACGAGCAGCCAGCAGCACGTTTTGCCGCTTAAGCTGTTCGACCGTTGTCCTCCTCAGCCGCTCGCTGCGATTCCGCTCGATGCAGACGCTGTTCAACGTGCATGATCGACGAGTCAGCAACATGAGAAACAACTTCCGAGCGATAGTAACAATAAATAGCAGCCAGACTCAGGCTTGTCAAAACATGCCAAACCGCGTGGCCCTGCAGCAAAGATGTCGGTTCACTGAACCGTCGAGCCATATCGAGTTCCCTGCAGGCCACGGCCGCCGCCAGCATCAAAAAGCTGGCCACAACCCATCGCAGGTCCAGTCGATGAGACGATTGAAACTGATCCCCGATGACAGCAAGCCCAATGGTTATGATCAATGAACTCAGAACGATCAATGATGACATCGACCACTTGTAAACAAACAACAACCCACCGGAAACAACAACAAGAACCACGAGCAGGACCCAGATTCGAATCCGCGGAAACCGAATCTGCCAACGCCTAGGTATCCAACGGCCGATGTTGACCGCACAAAGCGTTACCAGCGGCGTATACATCGCGGCGACATCAATCTGTTGTCCCAATCGCGTCAAAGACGCATGAAAAAGTCCACTTCCAAATCCAAGATAGCAACAAGCCACTCCAAACGTCATGCTCATGCTTGGCGTCCGAACAAGATATCCATCCTGACCAAGCGGACCTCGCTTCAGATCGTGCCAGCCCAATGCGAGGCTGTACAGTCCGACGAGAACATAGGCCAGATTTGACCAGGTGTTTGCACGCGTTCGGATCACATCATCGATAAAGACCTGCTCGGCATAGGCTGCTCCTCGCAGTTCGCCGCTTTCACGCCACCCACTCCATATACCTTGTCCACGAACTCGTTCTGCGAGGAGGACAATTATTACAGTCAGAACTATCAGAGCGCCCCATGACAGCGTATGTACCCACAGCGGCCAGCCATGGATTCCAGTGCGGTGAGCCGAACCAGATTCCGGCGACTGTCTGATCAGAGTGGTCAGAGACATCATGGTCTGTACTCATCCTCACGTTGCGAAACCCCATACTACAGTCTCCAGTGTAGCTTTTCGAACCCGGAAGAATAGAATTCCAATTCACCGACCTGACGAATCTACGACTTTGATTTTTCCCATAAAGGAATCCTTCGTGAAGATGGAATTTTTTCCCTCAGTGCAACATCGCGGAGTTGCCTCGGCAAATGGAACGCAGGCCGTGCGGGCTGGGAATCTGATCTTTGTCGGCGGCCAGATGTCGCTGGATGAGAATGGACGGGTGGCAGGGACCAATATTACAACTCAGGCACGAAATGCTTTCGAAGCCTTAAAACAGATTCTCGCTGAAGCTGGCGCAACGATGGCCGATGTTGTGAAGCACAACGTCTATTTGCATTGTCCTGGTGATCAGGCAGCTATCTCCAAATTCATGGAGGAACTGAACGCCGTGCGGAGCACCTGCTTCTCGACACCTGGTCCGACCACAACGGAAACATTTGTAGGGCTTGAACTGGAAAACGCTCTGATTATTGTGGATGCATGGGCTATTGTCGGCGAAAACAAAGAGCTTCTATCGCCGCCCGAACATTGGAACTGGAAAAAGCAGGTTCCATTCTCACACGGATGGAAAGTTGGCGACATGGTTTTCGTTGGCGGTCAACGGTCGCTCGGCTCGTGCGGCGAACCGCTGGGAATCGCTGATATCGAAGTGCAGACAGATCATGCCTTTCGATATCTCGACTCCATGCTCCGCGAAGCCGGAGGTGATCGCCACACTTTGATGCGGCAGAACACATACTTTCGCTTCTTCGGACAGGGCCGCGAAGTGACCGATTACTGGGAAAAGATGACCAACGTACGTCGCCGCTACATGTCAGTTCCGTCTGCAGCGGGTGCAGGCCTTAGAATCACTGGATTCCCGCATTCCGAAGAACTGATTCAGGTCGAAGGCGTCGGCGTATTGGGTGAAATCAAACAGCGTTTGCAGCCAGAAAATCACTGGGACTGGAGTATCCCCAATACACAATTCACGCAGGGGTGGAAAATCGGAAATCTGGGATTTATCGGCGGCCAGATTTCTGCAGATAACAAAGCCAAAGCGGTTGGTAAGGATATCGAAACGCAAACTCGCAATGTCTTCAAATTCATCCGTGCAGTGCTGGGCGAAGGGGGATTGACCGAAAGCGATGTTGCCAAACTCTGCATTTACTACCACGCGCCAGACGACTGGCGTCAAATCGCGGAAGCTAAAGCCACTATCGCAAGTGTCCAGCGAGAGTTCTATCCGGAACCAGGTCCCTGCGTGACTGCCTTCCGAGTCTCTGGCTTTGCATTCGAAGACCTGCTGATCGAGATTGAAGCCATGGCCGTGTGCTGATGCAATTCATCGAACCCGATCTGAGGTCAGGCCCGGTCGCACACCACCGGGTTGGGATTATCCGCAGGAAATCGATTCCAAAACAGCAGGAGATTCCGACGCAACGCAGTCGATGCTTGCCAAAACGGCTGAGCATCGCAATGTGGAAGCTCACGACCTCAAACAAGTCGTTCGGCTCTAATGCAACGCCAGCGAGGCTGCATCAAACAACCACTGAGGCATCACGAACAACACGAGTGTTGCCACAGCGCACAGGCAACCGGCAACCCACGCGGCGTTTTGCCCAGAAGGCTCTGACACTGTCGTTGATGGTTCAAAGTACATCATAGAGATCAATCGCAGGTAATACGTGGCAGCAATGACTGCATTGACTGCAAGAGTAATAGCCAGAATCCGACCGTCCTGAGACCCCTCAGACCATGCTGCCAGAAACAGATTGAGCTTTGCCAGGAATCCACCTGTCGGAGGTAGACCGCTCAGACCAAAAACGCACACCACCATCATGATCGCAAGGGCCGGCTTGGTACGACTAAGTCCAGCAAGGTCGGTAACAGCGCGTAGAGGTCGATCCGGACTACCGGCCGCCGTGATCAACGCAAACAGTCCAACCGTCATGACGCCATAAACGGAAAGATAGAATAGCAATGAAGCGACACCACTGGTTCCGATCGCAGCATTCCCGACGGCCAAGCCAACCAGCATATAACCCGCATGTGCGATGCTCGAGTACGCCAAAAGTCGAAGCAGGCTTGTCTGCCGGAGCGCCAATAGATTGCCAATCAACATGGTCATGACTGCAACGACAGTCAGGATCCATCGCACAGCCCCGGAGGGCACCCAATCAGCAAAGTCGCTGACCCCAACACATACGGGCAACAGTCGAAGTAGAGCTGAAAATCCGACGACCTTCGGAATGAACGACAACATCGCTGCGGATGAAGTGGATACACCCTGAAACACATCCGGTGCGTAAAAGTGAAATGGAACAGCCGTCAATCGGAAACTCAGACCGCCGATGATCAAGGCCATCGCAATGCGAAACATACCGTGATCAATCGCTACTGCTCCTGCTGCTGTTTTTTCGGCGATGACAGTCAGATTCGTTGTGCCAGCCAGCCCGAAAACCCAACTGAGTCCGTACAGCACGATGGCCGACGAAAAGATGCTCAGGAGAAAGTACTTGATTGTTGCTTCCTGCTTCATCCAGTCATGACGCCCCAGATTCAAGAGGATGTATGTCGGGATGCTGACCAGTTCCAGCCCCAGAAATACTCCCACCAGATCATTCGACAACGCAACAAAGTTCACACCACAAAGAATCGCCAGGAGACAAGCATGAGCTTCCGCAGCGTGAGAATCATCAATCTGATCCCAAAGCACCATCGTCAAAAGCATTCCAAAAACAATTGAAAGCCCTCGAATAAACCATACGAATTCATCCGCCTGAAATGGACCCAGCCCAGACTGCGAAATGGGTGCGTTCACCCACGCAAACGCAGAAGCAGACAGGGCCAGGAGCGACAGAATGCCCCAACGATGGCGCAGGCCCGCAGCGGTCTTTCCGGTCTCACTGACCAAAAACGGTGCAGCAAGAAACATTACGCAAACCGTTGCGAGCAAAATAATTTCCGGAATGATCAGACTTGCAGCCTGACTGATAGCATCGTACGCGGGCACGGAAATTGTCCTTGGGATTCAGGGGAAGTTTGCTCTTCAAAGCAGAGACGCAGATCAACTACGGACAATTGACAAGAATCATCGCTACTTCTGATTAGATGCGGCCATTACCGCACCAGGCACGGAGCCCTGCTCCGCAGTCGCTTCGTCGGGTTCATCAGATGTACGGAACTTATCAATAACAGCAACAACAGAATCGACATCCGGCTGGATAATTTCGATGAGTGATGCGGGCTGTAAGCCGATCCAAAGGCAAAGCGCTGCGAGTGGAAACACAGCCAGAAATTCCCGCGAATTCATGTCGCCGATTTCCTCATCACCGTGGTCACCATGATGCGGCTCATGCAGTCCCCCGAAGAAAACTTTTTGAACCGCAGTCAGCAGATACCACGCACCCAGAACAACCCCCGTCGTTCCAAGTGCCGCATAGATCGGATTGGCTTTGAACATTCCGGCAAGTGACAGAAACTCGCCCACGAAGCCATTCAAACCCGGCAAACCTATGCTGGACATCGAGATGAAGACCATGCTGATGGCGATGAGAGGCAGTTTGGCTGCAAGCCCACCCAGATCATCCATCATGCGAGTGTGATAGCGTTCATAAATCATACCCACAATCAGGAAGAGCGCTCCCGTGGAAAGGCCATGATTGATCATCTGCAGAATACTGCCAGTAATCCCTTCGGTGTTAAGTGCGAAGAGCCCAAGCATACAGAACCCTAGATGAGCCACGGAGCTATACGCCACAAGTTTTTTGATGTCTCGCTGGGCAAGCGCGCAGAGTGATCCGTAAATGATGCCAATCACAGAGAGCAGTCCGATAATCGGAAGACCTATCGTCAATGAAGCTTCCGGAAACAATGGTAAACAAATTCGCAGAAACCCGTAACTTCCGAGTTTCAGCAGAACCCCCGCAAGCAACACGCTGCCGGCCGTCGGAGCCTCCACGTGCGCCAGTGGCAACCAGGTATGAAACGGAAAAACAGGCACCTTGATCAGGAAGCCGGCAGACACAGCAAGAAACAAAGTGACCTGCAGTGATGAAGGCACAGGGTTCGCAACCAGCCAGGCGGATAGTGCGGGCAGCGAAGTTGGATTCGTAAGTCCCTGCTTCGACACATACAACACAAGGAAGACCAAACCTGACAACGTCACAAGACTTCCTGCTAATGTATAAAGGAAGAACTTGATCGCCGCCCATCGTCGTTCTGCACCGCCCCAAATTGCGATCATAAAGAACAACGGAATCAGAGTCATTTCAAAGAAGATGTAAAAGAGTACCAGGTCGAACGAACAGAAAACGCCGATCAGACCGGTTTCGAGAACCAATACAGCCGCATAGAACTCTGACGCCCGATCTTTTATCGCTTCCCACGAAATCAAAACACTGCAAAAAGTTAACAATGTTGTCAGAGCGATCATCGTGACACTGATGCCATCCAGACCGAAATACATTTCCAATTGAAGATTCTTGCCAGTTGCCAGCCAGGGCCGGCGGTACTCGGCTCGTGGATGAATGGCAGAAGCGGAATCAGCAGAAGAAACGGCTGGTTTTTCTCCGGACTCCAGCGGGTTTACAGCAGCTGACTTGTACTGCGATAGCAGCAATACGGAAAACAGCAGGGCCGCCACACTGCCACAACATGCAACCCATCGAGCGCTGGACTGATTCAGGGAATTGCGGAAAAGCATCAGCAGCAGTGAAGTCACTGCCGGGATTGCGAGGGTAACAAAAAGAAGTGCAATCATGGGAACTCTGCAATCAAACTGAAAAGGGCCCGACGACTTACCACGTCTGCGACACAGAACCTAGAACATTGTCAGGACCAGAACAACAGCCGCAACAACACCAACCCACATCACGCCAGCATAAGACGACACCACGCCTCCGTGGAATCGACGCGGAATATCGCTCAATGCTCTGGGAATCGCACCCACAGAATCCACAATGCCATCAATCACACCGCGATCGAACAGCGTGGCCAATTTGGCAATACCAAGCAATGGGAGAACGACGAGACCCTTCAGGATTTCGTCAAGGAAAAACTTGCCCTGGGAAATCAGATAAAGAGGCTTCATGGCAGTCGCGATCGCTCCCGGAACTTTTGGCGAAGCGACATACAACATCCACGCAAGCCCGATCCCGGCGATTGCAATGACACTGCTTACGGCCATCACACCCCAATGAAGGTGCTGAGCTTCAGCGGGCACTGGAGTAAGCCCCATCGTCTTCTGCAGATAATTTCCAAATAAATGAGTCGGTCCGACCGCCAAGCCAATGAACGCCGCACAAACAGCAAGAATCCTTAATGGCCACGCCATGAGGGGAGTCGCTTCATGTGGATGATGTCCGGCCTCTTCGGGAAATTTTTCTGGTCCCCAGAAAGTCATAAAATAGGCTCGGAATGTGTAGAAGGCGGTCAACAATGCTGTTGCCATGGCAACAACTCGAATCACGCCGAAGAATAATCCATGCTCCTTACTGTGCGACGCTTCAGCGAGCACTGCAAGGATATCATCTTTGCTCCAGAAGCCAGCCAATAATGGCACTCCAGCCAGAGCAGCAGCCCCGACCAGAAATGTCCAGTGAGTGATCGGCAATGCATGCTTCAAGCCACCGAACCGACGCATGTCGATCACATCACCCATAGCATGCATGACGCTGCCGGCCGCAAGGAACAGCAGGGCTTTGAAAAACGCATGTGTGAAGAGATGAAACATGCCCGCAGTGACCGCTGGCGTAACAAGTTCCACACTCGCCGCTCCACATCCCAACGCCATAAACATGAAACCAAGCTGGCTGACGGTTGAGTAGGCGAGCACTCGTTTGAGGTCCGTTTGCGTCAACGCTGTCAACGCTGCAATCGCGGCGGTGATTGCTCCTATCGCAGAGACTGCGAGCTGCGCGTTGGGTGCCATGACGAATAGAGGCGTGCAACGAGCGACCAGGTAGACACCAGCTGTAACCATCGTCGCTGCGTGGATCAAGGCACTGACCGGCGTTGGACCTTCCATCGCATCTGGAAGCCAGACCTGTAATGGAAACTGAGCGGACTTACCCATCGCTCCCAGGAACAGACAAAAGCAGATCAGCTGAATGACGCCGGGATTCGCGACTTCGACAGCCGCAATGCGAGCCGAATCACTCAAGACAGTCACAAAATCGAGCGATCCAAAATTGGTCCAAATAAGAAAGATTGCCATGATCAGACCGAAGTCGCCGATTCGATTCACAACAAAGGCTTTCTTCGCAGCTGCTGCTGCCGAAGGCTTCTGGAACCAGAATCCAATCAACAAATAACTGCACAACCCCACGGCTTCCCAGAACACAAACAGCAAGGCGAAGCTGCCGGAGAGCACCAGCATGCACATAGAGAACACAAACATCGAAACGGCTGCGAAAAAACGCGGATACCCACGATCATGGCTCATGTATCCAGAACCAAAAATCGACACCAGCAAGCTGACGCCCGTCACCATGCTCAGCATGATCGCGGAGATCGCGTCGGCTCGAAGCTCAACATTGGCATGCAAAGTCCCAACGTTCAGCCACTCGTACCCAAACACAACCACTTGAGGGCCAGCGGCCTCAGCAATGGCTATCTCTTCCTCAAATTCCGGAACGGCCGCCTCCACGGATGGAAGAATCTTAAATAGCAGTATGAGCGAACAGACAAAAGATACAGCCAGCGCGGACCAGCAAGGCAGATGGCTTCTGTATCGCAGCAGTTTCGGACCCAGCAGCGCAGTGATGATGGCAGAGGCCAGCGGCGCCGCAGGAATGAGCCAGAGAACCAGCTGTTGCATTTCTTCAGACATAAGACAACTCAAACCATGACGGTCAGGCAAAAGCAGAGGAACACAATCATCACAGTCAATGGCTCAAGTACGAGCCGAAGGTGTGGCACCAGAAGTTGCGGATGTCCGTGGCTGATCCTTCGGGGCGATCCCCGCTGGAGTCAACTTTGGAATATTCTCGTAGGAACCTGGCATCGCCTGTGTCTCACTCACGACATCCAGTACTGGTCCCGATATGTCCGATTCACGCAGTTCTGACCAAAGCTGGATGTCCAGTGAGTGCGACTTACGATACAGAGACAAAACCAGTGACAAGGCCAGTCCAGCTTCACAGGCAGCGACTGTCAAAGTGAAGATCGTGAACGCCTGGCCTTCCTGGGTTTGATGAATTCGGCCGAATGTCACGAGGGTTAAAGACACTCCGTGGAGCATCAATTCCGTTGACAAAACCATCAAAATCAAATTGCGGCGTGTTAGAAAACCAATTGCACCAAGAATAAACAGACCCGCGCCCACTAACAGAAATCGCTGATCTTCCGGTGTCATATTGCACCCTGCTCTCTACGCGGTGCGATAGCGATTGCACCGATGCTGGCCACCAGCAACAGCGTTCCCGCGAGTTCCACTGCAAACAAATAGTCACCAAACAAAGACCGACCAAGGCCCTTCAGATCACCAACCGCATGATCCTTATCAGCCGCGCTCAGCAAGTTCCCTGGTTCTGGACCCTTCTCCGCCACGATAGCCGTTGACTCTGCTGGACCACCAGTAGGCATACTGGCCACGGTCACTGATGCCTCGGTGGGCGGTATCGAGTCAGCCGAAACAACGACCGGCATTCCGATCTCCAGTTTTTCGCTCTGCAACGTCAGCGACACGGCTCCAAGCAACACAAAAGCAGACACGGTCGCCAGCAGCGACTGGCCTGACCGCTGGTCATATCCTGCGGCACCGCTTTGCTGAGCCAGCATAATCACAAACAGGAATGTCACAATGACTGCACCGGCGTAGACAATGATCGTCGCTGCCGCGAGAAACGGTGCGCTCTGTAACAGAAACAAACCACATGTTGCCAGCGTTGCCAATGCGAACCACAACGCGGCGTAAACCGGATTGCGAGCCGTGATCATTAACACTCCGCAAAGCAACGCACCGAGACCAAACACCCAGAACATGACCTCGTCAGCAAGTGCTGACTGAGACGTCCCGCAGGAAAGACAGAATGTCACAAGTCCAGCCGCTGTCATCAAAAGGCCGGGGATTCTGGGTCGAGCCTTACTTGCATGCTTCGTTGGCATTAACCAGAGAATTCCGATGGCCCAGAGGACGAGCCCGACGAGCATCACCGGATGTGCTTGAATCCACTCAATCATGAGTTTGCCCCCAGACTACCTTTGATCACGCCTGCTGTCGGGTTCTTCGCAGATCGGTCCAAATCCGGCACCACCGTTGCGGGACCAAGGGTTGGCAACGAAGCAAACTCTGCGGCCGGACCAAGGATGCCGCGGCGAGTTCGCACGGGATCGCGAGGATTGTCTTTGGTCTGATCGTAAACGCTCAGCAACTTGTCCTTATTGAAAAGCAAGGCTTCGCGAGTTTCGCCTGTCAGATCGTAAATATGAGTCAATTCGATCGCATCCACCGGGCAGGCTTCTTCGCACATTCCACAGTAGATGCATCTCAATTCGTCCAGTTCAAACGACTTCGGAAACTTGTCGCGATCCGGCCAGTCTGCCGGAGCGGCCTGAGCTTCGATCGTGATGCAATTCGCCGGACATGCGGTTGCACACATCATGCAGGCGACGCACTTCACTCGGTCTTTTTCGTCACGATTGAGACGATGCACACCGCGATAGTGCAGCGGCAGGTCAGGCTTCTGTTCCGGGTACTGTTGAGTGACCGTATTCCGATCCGTCACATGTTTCAAAGTCGTCTTCAGACCCTGCATGATCGCCGGCACAAACATGGATTCCCAGAAGCCCAATTGAGGCTCCTCAACCCACGTCACCGTCTTTTTCGGCTTCGGTTTTGTTTCAGTCATAAAGGACTCGGTTTTCAGTGTTCAGTTTTTGGTGATCAGATAACAACACAAAGGCCATGCTGCTGTCTGACCCATTATCTCAAACTTTGATCAGTGATGCGCCCCATGCTCATGTGCATGAGCGGCTGCCGGAATTGCTTTTCTTCGCTTTACATAACCAGGTCGCGCAGCCAATTCGGACTCGCGAAGATTTGCACTGATCGTTCCCCATGCCGCGAAC
>JANPHT010000139.1:0-11516 GCA_031424595.1 Planctomycetota bacterium | reverse complement strand
AGAGTCTTCGAATTGCCGTTAGATAGTCTCTCCAGGTTTCAAAAAGTGATTCCTCTGGACGGCAGCGAAGCCAGCCATCAACGACCGGAAATCCCGGTGAGTCACTCTTGATTCCTTCCTCCTCAGCGGCCTGAAGTATAGCCAGTCGCTCCGCCCGTTTGAGATATCCGTTGGACCAGGCGACGTGGACGAGCGGAATCAGGGTCAAAAGGTGAAGTGAATTGGCGCGGACTCCACAATTGATGAGTTCTGTCAGGACTTCGGAGTCCATGATATGGGTGGCTGCACAGATTTCATGGAGTTCAAAAGTTCGTTGCCGCTTTGCCTGAGCCTGGTCGTTTAGAGGTGGATCTGATCCACTGCCACAGTTTTGGTGCAAAAAGGTGCCGCGTTCCGAATGGCTATCACTCAACATCAGCAGACTCTCCCCCTGTGGCTCTCGACGAAACGAAATGATCCCGTGTCGAGAAAGGATTGCGAATTGGAGGGAGAACGTAAGCCACTCAATCGCTGAAGAAGCGTCATCGAAACACGACACGTCTTCGCTTTTGTTGCCTTTAGAATTCCGTTGCCGTCTCGCCTCAGCGGTGACTGACATATTCAGACTGTGATGAAAGCTTAAGTTCCGGCGATTGATGGTGCCTTGGTCTTCTTGCAGAAGAGTGTTCAGAATTGCATTGACGAAATGCACCGTGTCGATGTAATTCACACACTGCGAAAAAGCATCACCAA
The DNA here is from genome assembly GCA_031424595.1 of Planctomycetota bacterium. Taxonomy (GTDB): domain Bacteria; phylum Planctomycetota; class Planctomycetia; order Planctomycetales; family Planctomycetaceae; genus SXXK01. The sequence goes on along the minus strand of JANPHT010000139.1, from coordinate 10,784 downwards.
TGACGGAAGTGGTTCCCTGCAATTCCGAAAAGATGCTGTGTTGCGACAAAGCAAGCTGGATAAGACGGCACCGTAGGAGCTGTCGAATTTGACGATGGCAGGGGTTGCACCGAGGCGACAATCCGGGAATTCTGCGTTTTTGCCCAATCAGAACCGTTTCCATTGTTTTGTTCGACATTTTGTTACGCGAGTTTGCAGTCGGTCATCACCAGTTCCTTGACCGGGAAAAGCAGCTATCCAATAATCCGACCCCTCACTGGGATTGCGTTCCGCAGTCCCATCCGCACACAACTTACCCCGCGGGGCTCTGCCAAGATGAAGCCGGAAGAAATCAACGAGTTTCGTGTGATGCTCAAGTTGCTGCAGGCGCGCCTGCGAGGCGATGTTGAGCAACTTCAGGAAGAAGCCTTCGCGGGATCGGAAGCAGGAAACGAGTCTCGATCGTCCAACCATATGGCAGAGATGGGCTCGGATGCCTGGGACCTTGATTTCTCACTGCAGCTGGTCGAAAGCGATCAGGGGGTGCTCGAAGAGATTTCTCATGCCCTCAAGAAAATTGATGCCGGCACCTACGGAGTTTGTGAGACCTGTATTGAACAAGGAAAGCTTGAGCCAAAAGCCAGAATTCCAAAAGCACGACTCCAGGCGATACCGCACGCTCGCAACTGTATCGAGTGTGAGCGGCTCAAGGAAAATCAGCGCTGATGGCATGCTATCCACGGACTCGGATTGGTGTTTACGTTTTTTTGACGACCCTTGCCCTGGCAACGGATCTCCTGAGCAAGTCTCTCGTCTTCGACAGACTAGGTGGCGTGTTTCAAGGCACTGGCTGGCTCGTTGACACATGGCTTAAATTCGAACTTCACACAAGCCTGAACCCAGGTGCATTGTGGGGTATGGGACAAGGGTTCGCGCCGGGATTTGCATTGTTAAGCATCGTCGCATTTTTGGGCATAAATTACTGGCTCTTCATACGTGGCGCTGCATCCAGTCTCTGGCTGACCGTTGCCCTGGCACTGGTCTCAGGCGGAGCGCTGGGGAATTGCTACGATCGGCTTGGATGGCATGGCGAACACTTTCCGAACGAGACCAAACCGGCAATGGCCGTTCGGGACTTTCTGAGGTTCCGTTTCGGCACCTATGATTATCCCATCTTCAATATTGCCGATTCGTTCCTTGTAGCCGGCGCGATCATGCTCATGATCCAGTCGATGAAGCCTGAAGAGACTGAATCCGTCAAGGGCGCAATCCCTGAAAAGTCATCGTTGGAAAGTTGAAGCGGTGTCGCCAGATTCTGGACAACGTTGAGCATTGTCGCACTACGAATCGGCAGACGAGAGGGCTCAGTGATGACAGCGAAAGACTTCGCAGTCTGAGTCAGACGATGATGTCCTTGATAACCTCACCATGGACATCAGTCAGTCGAAAATCGCGTCCCTGAAAACGGTAGGTCAGATGCTTATGATCCATTCCCAGTAAATGCAGGATCGTGGCATGCAAGTCATGAACATGAACTCGGCCGTCGGTCGGGGCAAAGCCAAGTTCATCCGTGCTTCCGTGGATATGGCCCGACTTGACGCCTCCGCCAGCCATCCACATCGTAAATGCATCGACATGATGGTCACGGCCGATACTTTCCCGCGGTTCGCCCATAGGAGTTCGTCCAAACTCGCCTCCCCAGATAACAAGGGTGTCTTCCAGCAGTCCGCGAGCTTTTAAGTCGATGACAAGGGCCGCTGACGCCTGATCAACTTCCCTTGCGACAGCATCGAGCGACACATTGAGATCAGCGCCTTTCCCACCGTGATGATCCCAGTCCGTGTGGTAAAGCTGCACGAACCGTACGCCACGCTCAACCAGCCGCCGGGCCATCAGGCAGTTGTTCGCAAAAGACGCTTTCCCGGGCGTGGCTCCGTACAAATCCAGAGTGGCCTGAGTCTCGTCCTCAATCCTGGTCAATTCGGGCGCGGCCATCTGCATTGCAAAGGCAGTTTCGTAGGCATTAATTCGAGTGGCGATCTCCGGATCATGAACCGTATCGATGCGAAATCTGTTCAATTGACCAACGGTATCCGTGAAGTCTTTCTGCGCCTCGCGACTGATACCCGGAGGATTCGCTAAGTTCAGAATGGGATTGCCCTTACTGCGGAATGGAACGCCCTGATAGGTCGTTGGAAGGAAACCGCTGGACCAAAGCGCATTTCCCGCTCGCGGGCCACGAGGTCCCGACTGAAGCACAACGAAACCTGGTAAACTGTCCGAATCACTGCCCAGCCCATAGGTGACCCACGAACCCAGACTCGGACGACCGGGCGCCTGAAAACCGGAGTTCATAAACATCTTCGCGGGCCCGTGATTGAAGACGTCCGTGACGACTGCGCGCAGCCAGCAGACTTCGTCGGCAATCGACCGATGAAATGGTACGACCTCACTGAGATCCATACCGCACTCACCCCAGCGTCCAAAATGTCGATTTGTGCCGAGCAGTTTGGCATCGGCCGGAAGAAACGCAAAGCGTCGTCCTTCCGTCATTTGAGCGGGCGGAGTCTGTCCATGAAATTTCTGCAGCACCGGCTTGGGCGTAAACATCTCCAGTTGGCTAGGCCCACCCGCCATGAACAAATAGATGACGTTCTTTGCCTTAGGTCCAAACTGACTCTCTTGCGGTTGCATTGCACGTTCTGCATTCGCCTCCTGCGATAAGAGATTCAGCAACGCGACTCCTCCCAGTCCGAGGCCACCTTGTTCCAAAAACTGTCGCCGCGATTCTGAGTTGTCGTGCCTCAGAAGAGGCTCAGCCCTTGTCAACGTCGATCCTGATTGTTGAGTCATGAATCACCCGCATCACTCGCATCACCCAAATCACTCAAATCACTCAAATCACAAAACGACAACGCTGAATAGCAAAAAAGACCAAGGTCAACAGGATCGACACGAAGTCTACGTCCGGGCGCAGCACGGTCGGCAGACGTCTCACATATTTGTTTTCGTATCGCCACCCGAACCGCCTGCCACTTTCTGCAGAGCAGCGTTTAACTCCCTGTCATGTCCATGATCCCGACTGTAGATCCGGAAGATAATAAAACTTGTCGGCAGGCTTCGAAACAGTTCATCATCATCCAGCTCATGTGACAGGCCGCTCGCCGGATCGTACCAGTAATTTTGCTTGCCAGCCGGTTTTCGAGCACTGGGACGATGATAATGACGAGCCACGTCGATTCGCAACGGAATATCTTTAATAGGCTTTGGAAGAAACTCTCTTACGCGACGTTCCACCAGATCTGGTTCAGAGAAAATCGTTGTGCTTTCCTGCTGACCACTGTGAAAATGCATCGTTCGCTCACACGCCATACGCCACATTTCTTTGCGATTGAGGATCGCTTTCCAGTGATCTCCGAGCGATTTGAGTGCTGGATCCGGGCTATCGGCCCAGCGTGTCACATCGACCAGAAACGAAGTCTCGGTGAGTCCCTGATAGGCCTTGAGATGATCGAGAGGATTGCCTGGAAACAATCGCTTCATCGTTTCGGAAAAATAGTCTTCCAGCGCGATATCGATACCTCTCACGGTCCGGTGGAAGTAAATCGTACGAAACAGATTCGCGCGAGTCTCAATGAAGTTGATCAGAGTCGGCAATCCACGGGAATGAATCGTCAGGCCATTCTCCGTGAAGAAGCTGTAATGGATGAGGCGAGAGATGTCGAACGCTTTTGTGTTGTATCCCGACATGTACGCATCACGGAGGACGAAGTCCATGTTATCGACAGTGTAGATTCCGCTGAAAAGAGCACGCAGTTTCTTCAGCCAGTCCGGATGTCCTTCCTGATCATCCGGGCTTCCGGACGGTCGGCGAATAAGCCACGCAATCTGCCTTGGATCCAGTTCCTCCAGCGGCTGCAGCCGGCCATTGGGGTTTCTGCGAATTCGGCGGATGATTTCGCCGAGTTCATGCTCGATAATGTGTCCTCCGATATCTTCATGCGTCAAATTGAATTGTTCGAGATAATGATCATCGAAAAAATGGCCGAACGGGCCATGACCAACGTCATGCAGGAGCCCGGCGACTCGCACCATGCTTTCAACGCACGCCCGAGACGGCACATTCCGGCAGGCATCTACCAATGAGTCGTACCAGGCATGCACCGTGACCGAGCCGAGATGCATCACGCCAAGAACATGCTGAAATCGCATATGTTCGGCAGATGGAAATACCCACCACGCTGTCTGGAGTTGATGAATCTGTCTCATCCTCTGCACCCAGGGATGATCAATCAGATCCTGTTCAGCGGTCTCCCCGACCGGCAGACCAACTCGGGAGATAAACGGGATGTAGCCGTGAATCGGATCGTGCGACAGGCTTTCCGTTGTGAAATCGCGAACCATTCCATCCTGCCAGACAAGGATTCATTCGCGGGGTATCTGAAATCCTCCAAACACCAGTGACCGCAAATAAGCAGAGCGGATGATAGCGAGATCGAGCGATTTGTCCCACTAGCAACGTCTGCAAGTCCGTTCACAAACTTGCTCGTTCCGCTGGTGGGCAGTGGGTGGGCAGTGGGTGGGCAGTGGGTGGCCAGTCGGGCGAATCACGTCACGCTTAGCACTTGATTCTGTTCAGCAGGCTGATCATCTCAATCGCAGCCAAAGTGGCTTCGTGCCCCTTATTGCCGACCTTGCCGCCAGCCCGATCAAGTGCCTGATCCATTGACTCACACGTGATGACGCCGAACGTGACCGGAATGCCTGTCTCGCGAGTGATAGCCATGATACCGGCTGCCACCTGACTATTGATGTATTCGTGATGGCTGGTCGATCCCTGAATGACTGCCCCGAGGCAAATCACCGCGGAAAACTTGCCCGATTTCGCGAGCATCGATGCGGCCAGGGGAATCTCGAAAGAACCAGGCACCCATGCAATCGTGACTTTGTCCGCGTTGCCACCATGGCGCACAATCGTATCGATCGAACCTTCCAGGAGACGCTTGGTGATCAACTCATTAAAACGACTGACGACGATCGCAAATGTTGCATCGGCAGCATTCAATTGTCCGTGAAGTTCGATTGGCATGGCACAATTCAAAATAAATGAGTTAATGTGAGTGAAGGCTTCGGCATCGCCACCTCAACGATGCCACGAGCATTTAATGAAATGGCAGCCGAGTGTTATGTCACCTGCATGACAGAGTACTAGCCCAAATTCAATGAGAGCAAAAACTCTTCGTTCGACTTCGTTCGCTTCATCCGATTCGTGAGCAATTCCATAGCTTCGACCGGATTCATATCGTTCAGGACTCGTCGCAAAACCCAGACCAGCTTGAGTTCTTCTTCATTCAGCAGCAGCTCTTCCCGGCGAGTTCCCGAGCGATTCACATCAATGGCCGGCCAAATTCGTTTTTCGACCAATCGCCGGTCGAGATGCAGCTCAGTATTTCCGGTCCCCTTAAACTCTTCAAAAATCACTTCGTCCATGCGACTTCCTGTATCGACCAGCGCTGTCGCGATGATTGTCAGACTGCCGCCTTCCTCCACGCAACGGGCTGCTCCAAAGAAGCGTTTCGGATGCTGAAGTGCATTTGCATCGACTCCGCCGGAAAGGGTCTTTCCGGAATTCGGAATCTCCGTGTTCCATGCACGAGCCAGTCGAGTGATGCTGTCGAGGAAAATGATCACATCCTGACCATATTCGACCATTCGCTTGGCTTTTTCAATGACCATCTCGGCCACTTGAATGTGACGCGAAGTGGACTCATCAAACGTACTACTGACGACTTCGCAATTGCGACCTTTCAGTTTGCGTTCCATGTCCGTGACTTCTTCCGGACGTTCATCAATTAACAGCACAATCACATAGGCGTCCGGATGATTCTGAAGCGTTGCTTTCGCCAATTGCTGCAACAGCACGGTTTTTCCAGCTCGTGGTGGTGAGACGATTAAACCACGCTGTCCCAGCCCAATGGGTGCAATCAGGTCCACGACACGAGTGCTCATGAACTCTGCATTGTCTGCAAGCCGAAGTCGCTTTTCAGGATGTAGCGGAGTTAAGTCATCAAAAAATACTTTGTTAGTCAGCAGGTTTGGATCTTCACCGTTAACCGCAGCAACTCGCAACAGCGCGAAATAACGTTCGTTCTCTTTGGGCGGACGAATCTGGCCGGCGACTGTTGCACCTGTGCGAAGTCCAAATCGACGAATCTGGCTGGGGCTGACATAGATGTCATCAGGGCAAGGCAAATAGTGATAGTCGGGGCTTCGAAGAAATCCGAATCCGTCGGGAAGGATTTCCAACGTTCCCTCGCCAAACATCAACCCGTTCATTCGGGTGCGTTCTTTAAGAATCTTGAAAATCAAGTCCTGCTTCTTCAGACCATGATACTCTGTCAGCTGCTCCTGCTCGGCAATCGCCAGAAGGTCCTTCATCGACATTCGCTGCAGCTCAGCGATGTTGATCTCATTTCCTTCTGGAGGAGCAAAGGTTTCAGAGACAGGCTTTTCAATCTCAACGGCGTCCTGTCGATCCTCAGATCGTCGCAGGAGTCGCGAATTGCCACGACGAACATCGTCAGGACGAGGGCTTCTTGTAGACATGGCCGCGTCGGGCCTCCAGACAGGAAAATAAGGAAGGGGGGGTCGGCAAATACTCAGACAGGTTTTACATCAATAAATATTCTAAACACCGGTCAGACTCGAACGGTCGATTCCTAAGCTACGATCAACACGAAAAGCAGATTTATCAATCAGAAAATCTTTCTACTCACTTTACTCACTCTGCGAATTTTTGAACTGACGAATTGCCTCCTGGAGGACACTCTCCATTTGCTTAGAAGCGGATTCCAGGGTGCCGGAGTTATCGACGGTAAACTGCGAATGGCTTCGTTTCTCATCAAGACACCACTGCGATGCCTCGCGACGATAATGCTCGTCAATTGTCCAGTTCCGATTCCTGGCCACTCGCTGCTGACGTTGCTCAAGCGGCGTATCAACAAAGATCACAGCATCACATTCCACGTCCCACCCTGCTTCCAGCAGTAGGGCAGCATCCAGAATGATGGCGTCCACATCCTCGGGGACCGATTGGATTTGCCGTTGTATTTCCACGCGAATCGCGGGGTGCACGATCGCGTTGAGTTGTGTACGCTTGATTATTTGTTCGGGCGACTCTCCGAAAGCCTCGGCCGCAAGTAGAGGACGACTGATATTTCCCTGTGAGTCAAGAATGCCGTTTCCAAACGAAGTCACAATTTGCTCGAGGATGCTCGCTGTGGCAATCTGCTGATGTCCAATTTGATCCGCATCAATGACGTGCAGTTTCAGAGTTGCGATGTTGCGAATTATCGAACTCTTACCAGCGCCAACACCACCGACTATGCCGAAGATCGGAATGTTGGCAGATTGGGAACGAGATGGACGGACAGAAGACAACTGAGAAATCGATGAGAAAATATTGTCTCGCGGAAGCGAGCGATGGACGGGAGTAATTCGAACCGACCTGCGGCCTGCCATAGCCAGACAAGTTGGTTGAGGAAGTGAGAGAACCGACGATGTCTGAAGCCAGTCAGCGCGTCGAGTCCGCAAGATCGGAGTTAATCCCGTAGCATTTTTTCCATTGCTGCGGAATTACTCCCCTAATGTTGTTCAAATGCGACGGCGATGTCAAACGACGGAATGGCCGGTTCGCCGGTTTTTAGCGACTTCCCGCCGGTTTTCGCGGAATCCGCTTTGAAAACTGATCGCGGCGAACATGATCGCAGGACTTTCACGACGGGACGATGCGTGTCCGGAAAGTCAATACATTGAACGGTTGACGCTCCTGCAATCTTCAGAAGGTCCATTGACTCCCCCTGTTCATTCGCAGAAAAGTCGACGATCCAAAGTTGCGAGGTCGGCGATTGTTTAATTGCGTCATGGATATCGCCATTTGACTGCACCAGCACAACTCTGGTCTGCATGGCATTCCGCAGCAGGTATTTAAGTGGCTGATAACAGTGGAAACTCGAAGTCAGCACCAGCTTAGCGACTTTCGGGTCGCAAGTTTCTATGAAGCGTGCCGCGCGAGCTTTTGGCTCCTTATCTGCAGTTCGGAATGTCATCGCCGCGCTTCCACCAGTGTCGCGAATGAATGCAAAGTATCCCAAGTGAAATTGAAACAGATTGACCGCCCCCGCGATGAGCAGAACAACCGCGATGCTCCGACCGTACTTCAGCGACAATTCCACAAGGCAATGGGTCCAGATAAAGACCACGGGGACGATGAGAAACATTCCATAACGCTCGAAGCCAGGCGCAAGCCCTTTCGTTCCGGCTGCAACAAAAAAAGCAGTCAGCCCCATAGTAAAACCACAACCCACTAAGCGGATCTCGACCACATCAGAGCGAAGCATTTTGGCAACGCTTACGAAGGTGATGCTAAGAGTCAGCAGACGCCAAGCGGTCCACGAAACATCCGACGTGCTCGCACCGCTTAGATAAGTCATGGCAGTCCTTCCGGAAAGCAGATCTCCCAGCAACGAAAGGAATTGAATCAATGTTGAAAAGCCTTCTGTCGGTATGAGCCGCCCAAACTGCCAGTCAAAACGAATCGTCGTAATTAATGCGGCCACCCCAGCCAACAAAAACATCGTCCGAGGTGTTCGGGACCATTCAATACCCCGCCGAACTATCCCTGGAAGATCGCGGCCCATGGCGTCCATAGTCAGGAATAGTGTGAGCGGTGTCAGAAAGAGACACGTGGGGTGAACGATCAATCCTGCAAATAACGCTATCCACGCGAGTCGGAGGTTCCTCTCGGTCGGGTTTCTTTGGGTTGCCAGAGCCGCGTAGATGATCACCACCGTCGCCAGTGGCATTTGCGCTGTGTCCCAGCCGAATCTGCTGTAGGCAATCATGATCGGAAGGATCGCAAGAATGGTTGTGGACCAACCAGCCGCTTTCCGGCTGTAGAATTTCCGGGCCAGAGCATAGTTCACTATCAGCGTGGCAAAGCCAGACAGGAGGGCAGGCACTCGCAGGAGACTTACTGACGGATCAAACAAACAGTGCAACAGCAGCAGCGGGATCGCAAAGAATGGATTGACAGGAACCCGACTCGGAGTAACAAAACGTGGCTGTCCAGAGAATAGGTCCTGAACCAGATTTCCGTACCACGCTTCATCTCCATTGACTCCTGGGATATGCCCGAGTGATGAAACACGCAGCCAGCAGGAAACACCTACGAGAAGAATCGTGAGGGTTCCCATGAGCCATGGCAGTCCCCTGGTGGTTACAACAGGGGACCTTTTTGCATCCCATGTGGACTTCTGCATTCCATGCTCGGCCCCGTCACGGCATTTCTCGAGTTTCTGGTTAGCGTTCATGGAAGCAAATCGTCGTAGGTCGTATTGTCGACAAGCGCGGTGGTTGGGATCGGTCAGGATAAACGTCGAGTCGCCGCAGTTAAACTTGATTGGATGAACGTGTTGCAGACAGCCCTTCGGAAGCTACAAACGATCTCACCTGGAGCGGACTCGCTGGCCTAAACAGGGATCTGTTGTTTGAATCTAGGTTACAGCCATCGGGAGCTGAGTTCGATTACTCGCCGAATAGGAGATTCGATTCGACAGCACCTCCGGAGAATCTGCACATTCGTCAAAGGAAGAAGGCCGTCAGCGGCGAAGGAACGAAGTTGACCAGGACAGAACACAACACATGACCATCCGCTTCGGCGATGTGCACCCGCAGAGAGTTATTTCCAATCGTTGAGCATCCCACTCAATCCGATTACAATTCAACCCGATTACAATTCAACGTCGGAATGCATCGAGACTGAAAGCACTGAGTCTCCTGCGACCGTTTTCGTGGCCCACTACTGATCGCCTTAGGAGTTTCCTATGAACATGTTGCGACGTCGAGCGTTCCTTCGGTCATCATTTGCTGCTGGCTTAGCGACTTCGGTCTGCCCCGTGTCAGCATTCGGTTCTAACCGAGTGCAGGCATCGACGATGAAGTTTGGTCTTGTGACGTATCTTTGGGGAAAAGACATGGATGTTCCCACATTGATCGCGTCCTGCGAAAAATCGGGGCTCGGTGGTGTTGAAGTTCGAACAGAACATAAGCACGGTGTAGAACCGTCACTCTCAAAATCACAACGGACTGATATTCGAAAGCAGTTTCAAAACAGTGCTGTCGAACTTGTTGGCTATGGGTCGAATGCTCAGTTTCACGAAGCCGATCCGGAAAAGGTCAAAGCAAATATCGAGCTGACAAAGCAATACGTTCAATTGATGCATGACTGCGGAGGTAGTGGTGTCAAAGTCAAACCAAACAGCTTTGTGAATGGTGTAGAGCACGAGACGACAATTGAACAAATTGGAATGGCTCTCAACGAGGTGGCGGCCTATGGTCAGCAATATGGGCAGCAGATTCGAGTTGAAGTGCACGGCAACGGCACCAGTGACTTGCCGGTGATCAAAGCCATTTTTGATGTGGCTGACCATCCCAATGTCACCGTTTGCTGGAACTCAAACGGTGAAGATCTGAAAGGCGAAGGTCTTGAGCACAACTTTAACCTCGTGAAAGCTCGTTTCGGCAAGACGGTTCATGTGCGTGAGTTGACAATGAACGATTATCCCTACGACCAGTTATTTCGACTCTTCGCCGCCAACAATTACGACGGCTGGATTCTTTTGGAAGCTCGTACGGACCCCGCTGACAAAGTCGCCGCATTGACGGAACAACGGTTGGCCTATGAAAAGCTGGTGCTGCAGTCGAAGCAATGAGACGTCATTGAAGGCGACTCCCAAATCTCAAAC
>JANPHT010000138.1:0-1615 GCA_031424595.1 Planctomycetota bacterium | reverse complement strand
CCGTCTTCTGACGTTCGCAGGTTTCGCATCGTCAGGGCACGTTGATAATCGTAACGGTCTGATCCGAAAGGCTGACGGCGAGAGATCTGCCATCCGGTGCGAACGAGACATCACGGATCTTTTCAAAGCGTTCTGGCAGTGAGACGGTTTCTCGACCGGCCACGACATCGAACAGACGGACGTGCATTGTCTCATCGAATGTGGCGACGGTGCGATTGTCCGGATGAACCGCCAGTTGCCCGTCCTTGATGGGTTGCGCAGGGATACGGTGTTCCAGCAGCCACGAATCCGTCTTCCACACGGCAAGGGTTCTGTCGTTACTCGCAGATATCAGTCGCCGCCCGTCCGGTGTAAAAGCGAGATCGCTGATCGTACTTCGATGTGCGGCAATGATTCGTACCGGAGCCAGATTCGTGACGTCAGACAAATCATAGACCTCCAGATCGTCGGTCGTTTGACGCGCGGACACAAACCATCGGCCGTCCCGTGAAATCGTCTGAGCGGCTCGCAGTTCGCCACGGAACAGGATTTTCCGTTGACCCACATCAAGGAGTATCGCTTCGTCTGCAACACTGCGCGCCGTTGCGAAGCGGCCTTCCGCGTCAGCAGAGATTTCGAACACCGCGACATCCGGGAATGCCTGAACGACGTCGATCCTGCCGTCGAGCGAAAGGACAATCCGGCCGTCGAGTGTCCCGGCGATGCAGTCATTCTCGGTCAGACAGGCGACAGCGCACAGGGGATATTCCTTCAGAGAATGACCCTCAATCTGGTTCTGTCGATTGAAGACCTGAATTCCGGACTGCGATGTTCGTACGATGTCTCCCGCTGTATTCCAGCCAGTGGAGTTCGCCGTCGTGCGGCTGGGGGTTTGTGGGGACTGAATCGGTACAGTCCGGGATTCCATGTTCACATCCCAACGATGCATTAAGCCGTTTCGATCCGCAGAGACAAATGCGACTGAGTTGCCCGAGGGATTCGAATTTGGCAGCGGCAGAATTGAGGAAATCCTGGCGTCGTGTTTCTGCCATCGCTGAATCGGGCTCAGTTCCGGCGCACCGTCAATTCGCAGGTTGCTCAACACGCCGGAAGCGTCTCCACAGATCACATAGTCCAGTCCGGCAACCGCGGCGTAGATTCGATCGAGACATTTCCACGAATGCAGCACCGAACCCTGATTGGCGTCCAGAATCCAAAGCTCGCCCGGACGACCGGTTGCCGTCAGCGTCTGGTGATCCCTGTTGAATTGAATCATCCCGACCGTTGTGCCAGGTATGTCCGAAATACGGAATTGCCACGCCAGCTTGAAGTCCGGCATTTCATAACGACAAATTCGTCCGTCATCGCCCCCGCTGATCAGGAAAGAGCGATCCGCTGCGACAGCGAATGTTTCGATATCGCCTTCATGGGGAGTGGCAATCTCCTGCAGCACCTGGCCGGTTTCTGTGCTGCATATGACTAGCCGAGGTCTTCGGCCACACATCACGAGTTGATTTGGCTCCTGTGCCGCAGCAAGACAGTAAATGGCTTCCGGAGACATGACAGGGAACTGTCTCTGAACAGACAGAGTCGCCGCATCACAGAAATAGAGTTTTCCATCGTCGCCACCAGCGAC
>JANPHT010000137.1:0-1108 GCA_031424595.1 Planctomycetota bacterium | reverse complement strand
CATCCCGAATACGTTGCGCAATCCGGCTCATCAGAATGTCGTGATTGACTCGATCGAAGAACTTTTCAAGATCGAGATCCACCACCCAGCGGAAGCCCTCGGCGATAAAGCCCTGAGCCGCCGTGATCGCCTGATGGGCTGACCGCCCCGGTCGAAACCCGTAGCTGCTTTCTGAAAACGTCTGATCCCAGTCACGCTGAAGAACCTGCAGCAGCGCCTGTTGAATGAAGCGATCCAGTACCGTCGGAATGCCAAGCTTGCGCACACCGCCGTCGGGTTTCGGTATCTCCACTCGTTTCACAGGCTGAGGCTGATAGGTGCCAGTCAGCAATTGCTCGCGGATCTTCGGCCAATGCTGTCGAAAGTGGTCTTCCAGATCATGAACGGTCATCCCATCCGCACCCGGTGAGCCACGATTCGACTTCACTCGCCGAAGTGCAGTCACCAGATTAGTCGTCTCGCATATCAGCTCCATCAAACGCTCTGGTAATGCCGGGGGTTCGGAACTCCTCGTCGCCGCAAACGATTCGGTCCCTTCACCGGAAGCCCTCGGAGTTTCACTCCGTTCCTCTTCCGGAAAGGCCAGGTGCAACTGGATTTTCGGCCGCCTGTCGTTCATGAGATTCGGGTCGTACTGACCGCTCCATTCAACCCCTTTCGGGGACCGTTCGGGCCTTCCCGGTTGTCACGGATTCCAGAGACACCGGCTGTTGCTCGCCCTTTCGAACGAGTGTCTCGACTCTGATTCCGACGCCGGATACTACGCCCTCTGCTGACTTCTGCCGCACGATCACAAGCCTTGCGGCTTGCTCAGTCCCGATTCCGGAGACATACGACAGACCTCCCAAGGTAAATTTAACCGCCTCCCGCGCACAACCGCCGGATTTACGCTCTGTGTCGTTGATGGATCTGGACTTCGCTGTCACATGCCAGCTCGTCCGACACTCACGCCTCATATCCGATTTCTGTTCGTCGGCTCACGCGTTTGCTACACGCTTCTTTCAGACAAAGCCTCGCGACCCCGCCCTTGCGCTTCGCTAATCCTTCACCTCCATCAGGCTGGATAAGGGACTCAAACCCTCAAGCTGTTAAACATGCTCGGCACACA
>JANPHT010000136.1:0-1566 GCA_031424595.1 Planctomycetota bacterium | reverse complement strand
ACAAATCTGGTAATTTCCTGCGAGTAAAATTAACCCACCAATAGACGCCGCCAGCCGCAAGAACCAGCAACGAGAGACGAAGGCCGACCGTGCCCCAATTATCTCCCGGTGGAAACAGAAGCACCGCTGCGCCAAAAATGGCAAAGCGAATGAGGGAGCATGCAGCATAGGCAAGAGATCCGAGGATGCCCCACGTTTCCATCCGTGTCGGACAAAACCGTTGTACCGAGTCATTTTGGTTTGAGGAATTCGGGTGAAGTCGAAATCCAAGTAGGACCAAAGGAGCGCCGAGGATGGCTCCAACAACCACTGCAACTGCGATTGAAATGTTTGGATTGAATGCGCAGACCATGATCGGAACGAGCATCACAATAATGCCGGAACAAATGGCAATCGTTGAGCCAACCGAGGATTGAGGAGTTTTTTCAGGCATGTAACGACGGCCGTAACCGGGTGGCGACGATAGATTGTTCATGTCAATTTCGCTCGACTTCGCCACTCCGCTTTACGGCATTGTTCGTCGTGTTGTTTGCGGTGCAGCGACGCGGTGGTAGAGATATCACCTCATGTCCGCTGTCACCTTGACGCTTGCGAATATCGGCTGCGATACGATGTACGTCGTTATCGAATCTTGCCGCTAGACGCCGCTTGATCGCGAGAATCTCATCGTTTGGGTCAGGAATCATCTTCGGTCTCCATGAGTTGTTCGGGAGTGCAGATCACGGGTGGAACGAATCCGGCATCCCGACATGTTGCCGCAATTTGACCCTGTAAATGTGGATTGAGAATATGCTTGAAGTTCCACGTCGAAATGAATTGTACACCGTTTACGGCAGCGGTCGCAATGTGCAACGCATCGCGTGGTTCTGAGGCTGGCACCGCTTTACGGTCGATTAGTAGTTCGGCAAGCATTTCGGCCTCAACAGTCTCATTCAGCAGGGGGATACCCTGAAGAACTTCAAGTCTTTCTGACGCGGCAGACGGGTCACCATCACCGCATTCGTCAATGCGTAAGGCGAGACGTGACAAGTCGGTAGCGAACATTCGCTGTGATCCACCACTCTCGCGTAATGCGTTGCCTTGTTGCCACATTCGGGTTGGGGTGAATTCGACCAGCGATATTGCCGACGACAGTAGTTTCGATGTAGACGATGTCCATCGAGGCATCCTATCACGACGAACGACTCGCCTAACCGGAGTGGCGGCTGGCGATGTTCCAATTTCAACTGAGGCTGTTCCGCCAGTCCGGTTCAGCATCTTGTTCGCTTTTTCTCTCGGCTTTCACAGATTACAGCGCCATTGACAAGCCAATGATCAGTAGAACGACGGCAATTGGGCCCCAAACGAAAATCGCAGAGAGGATACCGCCGCAATACATTGCCCGCAGTGGCAACGACACTGGCATGCCCGCAGCCCTTCGTGCATGAACAATGTCCTTCAAGCTCAACGCTGTACCAGCCAACCCACCAACTATAGCCGCAGAGATAATTAATGTTGCGAGTGTCAATGGATCGGTTGGGAAATTGCCCCCGCCTTTCCTTTCAACCCGCCTTCCCATGGTGACCG
>JANPHT010000135.1:0-17766 GCA_031424595.1 Planctomycetota bacterium | reverse complement strand
TTCATGCTGATGCCGCAGAATTCGCTTCTGCAGAGTCACAGCCTTTTCGTGAGTCACAGGAAAAGCGATCAACTGCTGCAAGCGTTCTCGCAGCCAGATCTTTTGTGTTGTCTGCTGAGCTTCAGTGAGTTCACCGTTCTGGCGAAGGCGATGAAATTCACATCCGTTTCGTACGAACTCGCGAATGGCCGCTGCGTGACGTGTCAAACGGAAAGTAGGCGAAACTTGCGTCGCAGTGGACCCAGTAGTAGGCTCGATCGCCGTTCAGAGTTCAGTAGGTTTCGTCGGCGTGGACAGCTTCGTCACTGCTGCCAAGCTTTTTGGCGATGTCATCGACAATCGGTTTCGCCTTGTCGGCCAGCATTGTTTCGAAGCCAATCAACGCCGCCGGTGTGAACGTAATTCGGAACAGTTCTTCAATCGCCTGAGGGATTTTGCGATAACTGATTCCAATGACATTCCGCAGGTAGATGGCCTTACTTCGCAGATGCGGGCCAATACGGCTGTTGAGGATTTCGCCGTCTCCCGCTTTCTGAACCAGCTTGCCGCAGTCTTCGCAGCGGGCAACGCCGCGCCGCCCAAATGCGGGCAGTGGCTGACGTTCGGACAATTGTGTTCATGCTGGGGGTAAAAACTGAATGGCATCGGCATCCTTCCCGAATGCCGAAACTCTACGCCATCCCGAATCTTACGCCAAGATCAGTGCAGAGGGACTAAACTGTTACATGCTAAGCTTGTTTGTCGCGGAGTAAACCCGCACGGCTGACGCCGTGGGCTCGCCAATTTGACGTTGCCTATGAATTCAATGGACTGCCATCCAGCACTCGCGGTTTGAGCCTCGTTAAACCACCAGGCGACGCCGTCAGATGACTCAAGGCACCGATCAGTAGACCAGTCACTGCACCGATCAGATGCGCGAGCGGAAGAGGAACGAATGAGGTGTCGCTTACAAATAGGTTTGTTCCGGCGAACGTCTCCATCAACATTTTTCCCAGCATTACAAACAGCAGCACTGAGAACCAGAACGCCGGCTGCCAGTCGCGTTCGATCAGTCGGCGGCCGAGCAGATCAGCGACAATCAGTCCGAAGAGAGCCGTGTCGATTCCACTGAGACCGCGATACGTTTCCATCTCCGGATGATGCAGCATGACGCCAGCGGTGATCAGAACGGCCGACGAAACCAGAGTCCATCTGTATCGTCGGGGCATATTGGTTTCAGCAATCGCTCCCAGGGTTGTGAACATCGCCAGGTCCCAGAGGAGATGGTTCCACGACCAGTGCAGCAAATGACACGTGAAGACACGATGCGAATCCGGAAGCGTGAGGCTTCTGAAATCGATCGTCATTAGCCCTGAAAACTCGCCGGCCGCATGCGCGATGATGACGAACACAGAAATCAGTAGTGTCAGGGGAATCTGCGACAACACATTACGAATCTGCATGACAGGCATCCTGTCCAATGAAGCGAGGTTGTTGGAAACTGTTTCATCCAGAACGTGGAAGACAGGTTGCCGAACATCAATTCGGCATCCTGCTCCCAATCAATCACCATCTTCGCGATGGCTGCGGTTCAGGAATTGGTCGCGGACGATTCTTTCAGGTTTGTTGCCCGTCGCTTCCGTTTGTACATCGCAGAGGCAGCGAGCCCCGCGGCGAGCAGGCCGGTGACAGGATCAATCGCTCCGCCACCACCTCCTCCGTCGCCTCCATTGTACGGCTGATTATTAGAAGGGGAGGACTGTGGTGCCCAGTTCAGGTCCGTAGGTGTCGTCTGCGCGGGCGCGACGCCAGGACTTGCAGTTGCAGGACTCGCTGTCAGCGCTGGATCAGCCTGAGCAAGGTTCTGCTGCTCAGGCTCAACGGCCGCAATAGCCTCGGGTTCCGCAGGGCCCGATTGAGCCAGTGCAGAATCCCTCAGGAGTTGAAGCTGATCCTGAAGCTGAAGACGTGCCTTGTCATCTCGGGTAACGCGGGTCGCATTCCGACGTGCAATGAACCAGCGACTGTATTCGGCATCATTTTCCAGAACAATAAACGAGGCATACTCACCCACGATCGAATATCCTTCGCAGAGACTGAGAATCTTTCCTACAGCCGCAGGGGACTCACCGTTCTTGCGAATGTCCGCCATCAGTTGTTCCACCTGCTGAAATGCCCAGACGCGTTCGATCTCAGGATTCTTGTCTTCGACGTCCGGGAATTTCACCTGCACAGTCTGGGTGATGGGCTGCCCCATCACATCGGCTTCAATGGTGATCGTGGCGTCTCCGGAGTTTTTGTAACGTCCAGACAGTCTCAAAGGTGCACCGTAGAAGAGATCAGGCAAACCTTCGGGTGTCACGTCGCTGGTCTCGATGCCATTGACTGTAATACGAACACCAGTGGCCACCGGACGCATCAGTTTTCGGCGGAAAGCCTGCGCCTGACGCGAGAAGTCATCCTCCTGAGAAACAAACGCAGCCAGCCCGCCAGCACCTTCAGCGAGTTGCTTGAGCAAAGGCCGATTCACATCATTGCCGATGCCAATGCAGAAGACTCGAGTTCCGGAAGGGGCATCAGCGATCAGCCGAAGCAGCTCGGCTTGTTCGGTGTTCTCGGTCATGCCGTCAGACAGCAAAACAACATTCAGCGGACGGTCCCCGTCTCTGTATTTGTAGGCTGTCGTGAGAGCCGGACGAAGAGCTGTACCGCCTTTGGCTCGCTGCGAATTAAGAAATTCCTCAGCCGACTTTCGAGAATCGTCATTGACGACTGTCATCTGCCCAAAGTGCATCTGCGGGGCGTTGTTAAACGTGATAATTTCGAAGCGATCGTCGTTTCCGAGATTCGTCACGAAGGAATCCACAGTGTTGCGAGACTGTGTCAGCTTGCCATCGTTGCTCATGCTCCCTGAGATATCCATCACAAAGACATAGTCCATCCCGGCTCCGTACTCTTCCAGTTCCTTTCCGGCAGTAACGGTCATCAAAAAATATCCGTCTTCACCGTTCTGTTTGGACGCGATCATATCCACACCAGTCCGAGGCCGTTCGGTGTCGAAGGCGATTACCACATCTCGGCTTAGGTCACCTTTCTGGACCTCAAGACTGGCGCGACTGTAGTTAGGGGTGTAGCCGGTGATTGCGAAGTCATCCTCATGAGACGGGCTGAACAGCTTCGTCATTGGGATCTCACTCTTCACGTCCACTGTCAGGGCAAACTTACCTGTCGTTTTCTGAACGATGCCTGCGCGTGTTGTTGTTGCCAGTGGATAAACCCAGGTTGCGTTGTTGTGGTCGAAGTCTAACTGTTGACAGTACGTCACCTTGATATGCTGATCGGCTCCGGCGGGAATCGGAAAGATCCGCAGTTCGAAGGTCTTGTAATCGACCTGCTCCAGCAAGCCCGGGTCACGCTTGACAGCCTTATAGCTTTCGTAGATCTGTCGAGCTCGCTTCTTCTCAACGACCTCGCCGACCATCTCTGTTCCGTTAATGATCATACTGAAATTACTGACGCTCGCTCCAGCAGGTACAGGGAAAGTGTAAAGAGCCTCCACGATTCTCTGTTCGGTGTTATGAAACACCTGGCGGACTTCCGTGACCGCGATTCCATTGTTGATCACAACGGATACTTCATGCTCCTTGATTTCGAGGACTCCACCAAGTCCGCCGTCAGCAATCAGAAGCCCTGAAGCTTCACTCTGTGTTGACGGTATGCACCAGCACGCTCCCACCAGAAAGGCCATGGACAAAAATTTGAAATGTCGGAATGCAGGGGTCATCATTGTTTTCTCCTCAGTTTGATTTATTAGAGACAACCGGGAACGAAAACCGATAACGCACGTCGAGTGCCGTAACACAGAAGATCGACGTAAATACTTTCTGTAAAAGCACTTAAATATCGCAAACCCATAGCACAGATCGCAAGACAGGATTTATTGTCGTGCATTAAATGCCTATGCGATGTACATTTCATGCGGCATTGAGGCGAGAGTATTGCACCTTCAGCCATTGAGAGTCACTGATGGGATTCATTCCTGCGGAAGACCTGGCGTTTGTTCGAGCGGTCAGCGAATTGAGCAACGCGAATCCGTTTCTTCTTGAGCGACTGCAGCTGGAGAAGGCGGCGCTTGGCGATGCCTTTGTCGCCGAACCGCATGACTACTGGAGCCTGACCAGTGAGCAGACCCAGCGTCGCAGCAACCTGGTGTTGATCCTCGATCGCGCGCGAAAGGTGGCTGAAGCGCTGCGAAACAAGTTGCTTCGAAAAAGCGTTGTCGCGGACGAACAGTTAGGCCTTTACGATGACCTCGTGCTTTACATCCTCTTCTATGAGCAGCTCGACGTTTGGGGAGGAAAGCGTTTGCCCGAATTGGGCGGTCAGCCTGGAACAGAACAGGCGACATGGAAGTGGTACTCAACCCAATTCGAGTATTGGCTGCAATTACCAGGTTTGCAGTTGCCGTCGCACATAAAGAAGCTTCATCTGTTTGAGATTTTTCATCAGATCTATCGCGCCTTCTTCCACATTTTCCCGTGTGTGATTGGACACTCTTCACCCGCAGCCAAACTCCGCGCCAGAATCTGGCAGTCCATCTTCACTCACGATCTAAAGCGATACCGGCGCAGTCTGTATCGCAGCATGCATCAGGTGACGACCCTTATCACAGGGCCCAGCGGGAGCGGTAAAGACCTGGTGGCTCAGGCGATTGGAATGTCGCGATATATCCCATTTGATCCTAAACAAGGTGCGTTCGCTGTTTCTCCTGCTGAATGTTATTTCGGTGTGAACATTTCAGCGATGTCCAGAAGCCTCGTTGAAGCGGAATTGTTCGGCCATGCGAAAGGCGCTTTCACGGATGCTGCAGCGGCACGAGCCGGATGGCTGGAGACCTGTGGTAAACACGGAGCTCTTCTTCTGGATGAAATTGGTGAACTGGACGGCACAACTCAGGTGAAACTGCTTCGAGTCCTCCAGAATCGACAGTTCCAGCGGGTCGGGGAGACTCGAATACGCGACTTCGAGGGCAAGATTATTGCCGCCACAAATCGTGATCTTCAGCATGCGATTGAAGTGGGGGCGTTTCGCGAAGACTTGTACTATCGACTTTGCGCCGATGTCATCGAGACCCCGTCCCTCGCATCGCAGGTCCAGGATAATCCTGACGTCCTTGAGAATATTGTGGCCCATATCGCGGGACGCGTTGCGGCCGGTGAACAGGAAGCGTTAACACAGGAAGTGACTCAGTGGTTAAGGCAAAATCTTCCGGACGACTATCATTGGCCGGGCAACATTCGCGAGCTTGAACAGTGTGTTCGCAATATCCTGATCCACGGATCTTATGAGCCCGCACGGAGCCGTGCCGTTGCATCAACGCCGGGGCATTCACCCGAAGCAGGGCGCCTGGCTGTCAAGCTTCAGTCACTTAGCCTGACTGCCGATGAGCTCTTGTCCGAGTACTGCCGGATGGCGTACAACCAGACAAAGAGCTTCGAAAAAGCCGCCAAACTGCTCCAGCTTGACCGCCGCACCGTCCGAGCCAAAGTGCATCGTACTGCGACTGCTGATTAGTTGGACAGCGCCATGTCTGAAGGCTTAGATTCATCGACGTTGTTTCGTCATCACCATTGCCGCGTGCGCAAAGTCCCTTCTCCCCATCGGGAGAGAAGGTGGCCGATAGGCCGGATGAGGGGGCTTTCGTGGGTGGCAGCATGCTAAGCCGAACTTGAACGCAATTCGTGGCAGTCATTTGGGGGTCGGAGCCTGTATTTTGAGGGAATTAAGCGACAGATCACCGCAAACGCAAATGCAGAGTACTGGCTACCAGCACGCTACGAGGGCGTTGCGAGGAGTTCGAAGACGCGGCGTTGCAATGCGTGGCCTCGGTCAACTGGTGGAACTCGGCACCGCTCGGGCGAGTAATAGTTTAGTCCCTCGTCACTGATCTTGGCGAGAAATTCGGCATGGCGTGGAGTGTCGGCATTCGGGAAGGATGCCGATGCCATTCGGTTTTTACCCCCAGCATGAACACAATTGTCCGAACGTTCGCCACTGCCCGCATTTGGGCGGCGCGGCGTTGGGGACGCTGGTGTTGCTGGCGAATGATCAGGAGCGGACTCGTCGGGCGTTGCACGCGACGATAGATGCCGAACGGGCTCGCGGTGATCGACTTGTTCGGCGACCAGTATGCTGAGCGTGCATGATGTAAGCGGCCGAGTTTCAGGTGGCCGGTGTATTGTAAATCAATTGCTTCGCCATAATGTGCCGCCACTGACGCGCTCGCCGTTGAAGTGTGCGGACCTGACCGTCGGTGAATTCCCCTGGATGTGCCTCCTGCAATCTTGCAAACAGTGATTGCCTCGTGGCGTCCGGTTCCTTTTCCAGCCATGACAAGATTTCAGACCAGACACCTTCGAATGGATCTTCGCGGGTTCTGTAATCGCGTGCCTTGGCAGGCATCTGGAGATGGGTTGGACGGACTTCACCCTGTTCCCAAAGACGAGGAAGCTGAGCCAGAAACTAATCGAGTTCCCGTTCCTGCTCGTCGTTCACTGTACCGGGAGTCGCCACTTGACCATGCCACTGCCGGTGTCTGCTTTTCGAAAGGAAGCTTCCATGATTCGCGGCAACGCGGCGATCAGCGAACCATCCACGAGTGTGATAGTGTGGTTGATGTTCTGCAGACGTTTATCCTGAGCCAGCGGCTGTAGCTGTTGCCCGAGTTCTCCGATGATGTCCTTCAGGCGTTCCGCATCGAACACCGTGGTGGATTCGGACAACGATCCGAGCGACGCACGAGCACAGCCCAACTTGGCCTGAACGTTCTTTAGTTTGCTGGCTTGCTGCAGTCCTCGCAGCGATGTGACGATCGGATTGAAGAAATACAGCAGCATCAACATACAATACTGATCATAGTGCAGTAATCGATTGCCCGCCGTGTCACGATCACACCCATCATCATGCAGCCGCTGTAGTAGCGGCGCAATCTGATCGAAGTACTTCAGACCGGTAATGTCCTTCTCGGCCAGCTTCGGCTTCTCGTTGGGTGTTGATTTTTTGTTGCCAGCTTCTTCCATAGGTGAAGCCTGGCAATTTCAAGGAAGGCGCGCAATACCGCATGCAAAGTTTTCCCGGATTTCACCGCAACCACATCAAACGCCGTGCCGAACAGTACTGTCGCTGACCCCTTTGATGCTTCTACACTTCGTTCTTCTTTTGCTGCTTTCGACTGGATTGTGGAACTTGAGTTTGTTGTTGCACGGGATTCATGGAACGGAGAACCTGTCAGGAACAAAAACGTTCGGCATGTCGCCGGGCGTGAGATTCCTCCGCAGGCCTTTGGCTGAACGATGCTTGTGATCAGACGGGCGAAGCCGCAGTATGTACCTGTCGTTTCTGTGCCAAAGGTTGGAGGTGTCCGATCTAACCCCAAGAGGTCTGTGCCCCAACCGTGGTAATGGACTGCCTCACAACCTGAGCGATCAGTTCCCCGGCTCTCCCCGCCAAAGAACGCCAAAACAGACAACCCCCGAACGCCTCCTCTACGGCAGATTCCCAGGCTGCTACTCTACCCCTTCGGCAGCCTCGTTTGGTACACTCGTTGGGTGTTTCCATTGACCATACAACCTTGGTCGTTATGTGACAAATCGTCTACCGCCGTCGAGACCGTCACTCACTATTCAATGCGGTCCGACAGAATTTCCTAAACACCGAGACATTTGAGGCAACCGATGACTGAACCGCTTAGCCACCCATATTACAGACACTTCCAAAAGTTCGCCCTTGGCGTTGGCCTCATAACAGCCATCATCGGATTCGCCATTCAGAATCCATTGGTTTGGATGGCAGGTCTCGTAACCCTTGTACATGGGATGACTGCCACAGCCGTGATTGCGATGGAAGACCGTCGGAAATCTTCCGGCAAGGGCAAGTAGATGGGCTCGGCGAAATCGTCGCGAGAAATCACATCTGTGCTGATTCGGCCATTTGCATCACATAACACATGAGGTCTCTTTGATATGTCTTTGCTTTGCAAAACAAAAATACCTGACCCTTTTGCTTCGTGCTGAAAGAGCTGAAAAAGCAGTTACAATTGATGCATGTACGGATCGACACATCCGTTAAAGCAGATCAGCTCTGGATCGATCCGGCACTGCGTTCAAAAGCCACGGCGTCCTGATTGATGACCAACCAGAACGCCCAAGTAACGTCATCGACGCACCGAAACGACTGGCTATCCCTCGTCCGGTTGCGTCCCCGCAGAGCCAAACTCCGTTTCACCAGCCAACTTCAGAATACTTAATCAACAATTCCCGTTCAACACCATCGAACACTGAAACCCATGCCTCAAAAAATCCAACACCCCTGCCACATCACACAAAGACAAAATCGCAGAACATCGAATTCGAAAATCTTTTTTTGAATCTGTCATTGACCTCTTTCAAGACCGTCGCTGACTCTGTTGCTCCAGCAGTCTCTTTGCGGAGTACTCGCCAATCATTTGGCCATCTTTTGGATACATCCCGTTGGAAAGTTGCGCGGTGTTGATTTCGACTTCGTTGTCAGGCTCCAGTTCTTTTGCCCAGGCAGGATTCGCATCAATACAAAGGATGACGCGGAAGTTCATGCCGGACACCTCTTGATCATTCGCTTTGATCATTCGCTTTCAACTCTGACGGAAAATGCTGGCAGAGGGACGATAAGCCGGGTTTTGTCTAGTGCGTTCATTTCTCTGGGATGTTGATTACTCAGCACCTCAAGCAGCCGACCCGAAGGTAAAACGAGCCGGACCGACTCGGGGTCGCCCGAAGACGACCGTTCCTTCTGCTTGGCCTTGCTCCCAATGGGGTTTACCCAGCCGATTCGGTCGCCCGAACCGCTGGTGCGCTCTTACCGCACCGTTTCACCCTTACCTCTAAAGAACCGCGAACGGTTCTCCGATTGGCGGTTTACTTTCTGTTGCACTTTCCCGATCCTCGCGGACGGTGGGCGTTACCCACCACTGCGTCCTATGGAGCCCGGACTTTCCTCTAAACCGTGAAGTTCAGCGAACGCCTGTCCCTCTGCCAACACAGGGTATTGTCGTTATCGTGATGCGGATCGCAACACACTGCCCACGCAATAAGTGGTGTTTTGCGCCAACAGGTGATGACCGGTCGTAAACACTACGTCCCATCGCCACAAAAAATCCGTATGAATTTCGACGGTTCAGGTGGCCAAAAAGTTTGACCTTAGGAATTCCCGCCAGTACTCTCCCTTACGCCGCGATTATTTTGAGGCGAACTCCAGAACTCTTGCTGTCTCGCGACGTGATGTTGTGGGCTCCCTCAAAAACCGGTACAGATTGTGCGTCAGTTTTTCTTAAAAATCGTTCCATGTGACGCGACGTTGCATGTTCGTTTTCGAGTGAACTGCGCGGAGTTTCGTCAACTCAACCCAATACCCTGGATTTCAACACCCCATTTCATTCTTCAGGCCACTCCCTCACGAGGAAGTTGAGCATCTGACACGACAACGGAGAAGCGTTTCACATGCTGGGAAAACTTATACCATGCGGCGGCGGTGACCCCATTCCCCTGATGGGCAAGAAATTGCTCATCGGCCGGAGGTCATCCTGTGATATCAAACTGGATTTCCAGAACGTGTCGTCGCATCACTGTGAACTGGAACTGAAAGAAGGCTATTGGCACATCCGTGATCTGGGCAGCAGCAACGGAATAAAGGTCAACGGAGAACGCTGCCCGTCCAAATGCCTTTCGCCGGGCGATATGATCACGATTGCGAAATACTCATTCAATATTGATTACGACGTCAAGGGCGATGGCCCAGTGCCAGAAGAAGAGAATACGTTTTCTCGCAGTCTGATGGAAAAAGCGGGTCTGGAAGTCGAACGACGGCCAAAGAAGTCCACGACGCCCGAGGGAGAACGCAAGTCACCGGAAAACCGTTCCAAACAAACTCGACGAGCAGCCAGTGAAGACGACTTCATCATGGATTGGCTGAGCGACGAGTAGTCGTGTGACGAACCTGGATGGATGGCAAACCGTATCAGCGAATGGCGGCTATTGCAGCCTTGATACGAGTCACATTCCCGCGTAACCGTTCGACCCAGGGCTGGTTGTCACCGACTGGGAACTCGCACAAATCCATTGGAATCACGATCAACCCAAGTTCTGCACCGCATTTGACGGCTTCGTTGGAATGGCGATCATCGATCAGGAATAAACGCGGACTGGCACCGTCAGCGGGAAGTGTCTTCACCAGAGTCCTCAGCTCTTCACAGTTCGATTCCCCAAATCTCTCCGCATCGTCCCAGTGAGTGTATTTCAACTCAACGACTCCCAGTCGTTTCGTGAGGTATTGGTAAAAAGGGCCGTCGGCAACGAAAGTGACGTTGCGCTCGGAAACGACCAGAGCCAGCTGAGCAACCTGCTCATCGAGAGACTCCAGTGTTGCTTTCAAATCTCTCGATGACCGTTCAAACTGACTCTGCTGCTCAGGTGCCAGCTCCGCGAGTCGATTCGTCACTTGCGACAGCTGAGATATTGCCAGTGCTGGATCCAACCACGTGGCCCAAACGGTCCCCGAATGCGTGTGATTTCCGTCTGGCCCATGTTGGTGAATGACAGCATCCGGAATTCGAATGAACTGTTCGTGATAGCCTTTCGAAGTATCATGGACTCGAGATCCCGGCAAAGAGGCTCGAGCCTTCCAGGGTTCATAACCAGCGCCATTAATCAGAATCGCCTTCGCCTGCTGCAACTTCTGAATATCACCTTTTTTTGGTTTCCAGTGCCGGGAGGACACTTCGTTCGGCGTGATCTTCTGAATCTCAAGAGAGTCTCCGGAAATGGAGCGAGCCATTTCCAGCAGGAGTTGACTGGTCACAAAGACATCAGCAGCCCTTGAGTCCGTTGCTGTGACTTGTGTCGACTCTTGAGTTCGATGGCATCCCGTTAATAAAAGGGTCGTTGCCATCATTAGACAGTGACGTCGCATTTTGACTCGCTGCATGCCTTGTGGATGGAGTGAACTGAACAACCAGACAACCAGGGTTCTTTGATCAGACTTTCAGGCGTCGGGCACCGCGACTAATTCGCTCTGCATTAACCGAACCCCAGGCTTCCGAGTTCCTGGCCACGAACCGAATCAATTGCGTTGTCGAACATCCCAGAGCCGCGGCGGCCCTGCGCACATCGTAATCTTTTGCGTGAATAGCATCGAGTGCTTCACAGAGCATTGATGGGAAATCAGGGTGGTTTTCGTTACAGATGATACGTTCATCTCGGCAACGAGACGTCCAGAGATCCGTAGGAAGGACTTCCGGCTGCAGCACACTACGGACTCGAGTTGCAAGCAGCAACCGCAGACGAAATACAGCCACCGCACGATTCGCCTCCTGGCTGCGACGCTCTGCAGCGAATGCGACAATGCCTGTCGGCTGATGGACGATTTCAATCGCCGTTTCTACTTTGTTGCGATGCTGTCCCCCCGGTCCTGAATGTCGCGTGCGACGAACCAGGCATTTCTCCAGCAATTCAGCTTCAGGCAGTCGACTGGGATGCATCATTTACGTTCAACAACAACCGCAGGAGGATTCGATCGTCGACCCAGCAGTAAGGGAAAAGTCACGTGAGAAAAATTTGAATCGTGCCCTGGACCGCCACTGCATAGAATCCCGTCGATGGAACAACGACAACAGTGTACGCCGATCCTTCGCCCTGACAAAAGCCAACAGCACCGAGCGATCCCTGGAGCAAACTCATTGAGTATTGGACACGAGGCACACAGGAGTTTTCAGGGACTTTGTCAAGCGAGCATCCGCGGACGGCTTGTCATCGCACATCTCTATCAATCGTTATTTCGGCGGTGGAGTGGTGACGGCTTTTTCCACCTCATCCAGCATCTGTGCGCGACGAAATGGTTTGTAAAGGACGGCTTTGAGTCCTTCCTGGCGAGCCTTCACGATCGAATGCGACACATCATAGCCGAAGGCTGTCATCATGATGATGGGTACATGACTATTGATCTCCCGCAGCTTCCGAAAGCACTCATATCCGTTGGCATCCGAGAGGCGAATATCAGTCAACACGACGTCATAGTGGTAGTTTCGCAGCATGGCACAGGCTGCCGTCGCATTCTGTACCGCTTCGACTTCACAGCCCATCTGTCCTAATAGATTATGAGCGTCCTCTCGGGCGGTCGCATCCTGATCAACAACCAGAATTCGTTTGCCCTGCAACGCTTTGCGAGGGGGGCGGGCCACTACAGGGTTTCCCATCACCACGCTGCTTTCCGTACTGGGCAGAACCGTCCCAACATTGGCACTGATTTTTCGAACACGATCCGTAATCAAGTGCAGTCGCTCACACACATCCGGATCATGACCAATGTATCGCTCCAGAATCCAGGTGGCGGCGTTGAGCACTTCATCCGACGGCTCCGCCACTTCACGACGCAGGCGATCGGAATTCTCGGTGGCTGCCGTGACTTTCTCCGCGGCAAGCAGCTGTAACTGATTCAAGGAACTGGCGACCACTCGCCCAAACAACGTTAAAAAATCAAGGTCTTTCTGATTGAAAGACAATGTCCCTGGACTCTCCACATTGAAAGTCCCCAGAACAGAATCGCGAATTGTCAGTGGTACCGTCAACGAACTGCGAGCATCCGCAGCACCACAGAGATAAAGCCGATCATTCTTGGTATCCGCACACAGATAACTTCGATTGCTGAATGCCACAAACCCCGTGACGCCATTGCCAGTTTCAGCAGCAAACAGTTTTCGGCGGGTTGCTTCAGGATCCATGCCGAATTCCAGCAGCGGCATCAGCTCTTTTGTCTCCACGTTTAACAGGCGAATTTCAAACGTATCGTACCCCAGAATTTCCTGAGTCAGCTGCAGGATCTGATCCTTCAGCAGGCAAACTCGTTCTTCGTGAGTCATTGCGGTGACTTCATCCGGAGCGAGGTTGCCCATTTCCAGGCCTGCTCGATAGATGGCGTCCTGTTTCTGCTTTTCCAGCATTTGTTTACTGACATCACGTACGGTCAGTATTAATGCCTGCCGATTGTCATCACTCAGAGAAATCGTGGTTCGAGTCAACCGCAGCCCGAGACTCGTGCGATCCTCACGACGCACAGTCAGCGAAACGGCTTCACCATTCGCTGACGGAACGGTAATACGTCGAAGGTCTGTACCATCACTGGGACGAATCACATCCTGAAGCGATTGTCCGACGACGGAACCTTCTGTCTTCAGGAGAATTCTGAACGTCGAATTGTGCCAGAGGATCAACTGAGAATCATCAAGCAACACAACACCATCCGGCAACGCGCTGAGCAAGCCCATGCCACATACCTGCATGTCAGACATCAGCCCCGGTTCGGAACTGTCAACCACCATGTAATCGGCGGAAGCGTCCGGCAGGTGAACATCATTGACCGAAACAACGTCAAGTCGTTCGCCAGTCAACTCTCTGATTCTCGGAACAGCTGCGCTGTTCCGGCCCATCACGAGCATTCGTTCTCGAGTCGCAGTCACGTCATAGTCCTTCAAGCCAGGTCAAGCCGCTCCATCAGTTTGATTGAGAACGACTTATGAATTTTGCCTTCACGGCGACGTATCCGCAAGAAGGTTTTTCAATTCCCTGACCTGAGCGTGGCATCTTTACTAAAGAATCAAGCGGGCTCGATCGAACTTTTTCGCGGAGCCTGGGCATTGAAATCGTGGGAAAACGTCCACAAATGTCGAACTTCAGCAACTCCCGGATGCGAACTACCGTTTCCTTGAAGATTTCAGCCGGCTGCAAAATCCACACGATGAATCGCTTGAATATGGAGAGCGTGCGGCGAAGATGGACGCTATGGAAAGACTCTGGTTGCGAAGGATTCCGTAAACTTTAAGCCCAACCACCGAAAATCGCAGGAACTCACTTCCTGAGGCACAACGAGCAAAATTGGTAAAGTAACATGAGCCGCGCGTACAACCACGATGAACGAATTGCGAAATTGACATTCGCTTCAGTGTACCCACACTATCTTGCAAAAGTAGAAAAGAAGGGTCGGACAAAGGAAGAGTTGCATCAGGTGATCAACTGGCTGACGGGTTTCAACGATCAGATTCTGCTGAAATACATCGATGACAACCTGACCTTTGAACAATTCTTTCACCATGCCAGGATCAATCCAAATGCTCACCTTATTACTGGCGTCATTTGCGGCTATCGGGTGGAAGAGATTGAGACCCCGTTAACACAACAGGTCAGGTACCTTGACAAACTGGTGGATGAATTAGCGAAGGGCCGAAAAATGGAAAAAATTCTGCGTACGCAATAAAACTAGTATTCACTTCAGGGGACACGGACGTTGCGGGTTGTGATATTCGAAAAGTCGCAACTTGCAACGTGTCAGCGACAGGTCTGCGGCAAATGAGGGTGGCAATTCCATCCCTCGTTGTCCTGGCCACCTGACGACGACTCAACTGGCGTCAGTTCTGAAGCAACTCGCTCGTAACGTGTCACTGCAGACAATTCAGAAAAGCAAACGCGACCCCTAACGCCCGCAAACAGATCACATGTATTTTGGAAACGGACAACACGTCGTCACTGCAATTCTCTCTCAACGTTTCAATGACTTACGCTGAACCAATGCACCTCAATACCTTTCGGAAACGTCATTTTCAATTAACAATTTATTGCTGACTGGTTGATATCCAGCGGTCGCGAATCCAGATCTGCAGCGGTAACAACACAAATATCCAGGTCCAGAATAGATTGATCACTCCCGATAGCAGCAGGCCCATCTGAATATTGTGACTTTGAGCCACGACACTTGTCGCGGTTGACAAGGCCAGAATCGGAGCCGCGAGGCAAAAGAAAGCGGGTGCCGAGAACAGGATCGTCAGCGGCAACGCGGCCCAGCGAGTATAAAGTGAAAGCAAAGCTGCCACATGACTGGAAAAGCCAAGTATGAGGAGATAGCTGCTGACCATGGTCAGTGAACATCGATCAGCAATTGTTCCGTCACCAAGTATAATTACGGCAAAAATCCAAAACACGGAAGGTATCAGAGCGATCATGCATCCGAGCAGCTTTTCCAAAAGGACTCGGACGCTGGAAATCGGGACCGTCGCCAGCGTCGATTGAGTCTGCTGGCGAACTTCGAAGAACAGGCATCCGGAAGAATAGACCAGCACTTCGATTGTAAACACGGCCACGAAGGTCAGAAACGCATGCCAGCTGTGGTCACGGTGCAGGGCGACTCCGCCGTAGTGACCATCGAGCTCCTGAAAACACCAGAAGCCGATGAAGGCAAGCAGTCCACCCAACATCTTCGCGAAGCCGAAACTTCGACCGCCGGTAAAGAACAGGAATTCCTTCCACGCGATGGCCAAAGGCCAACATCGACCCACAGCCCAGCGACGAACAGATTGTTTTTCTGAGGGGCCTCCAACATCTGTCGGTGCCGACCAAAGATCGAGCGTGAGTGTGCTGACAACAAACAGAGTCGCCGCCACCGTTAAACTCAGCCAGAACTGCCCTCCGAACAAAACCGCGATTCCACCGATGGCAGTGGCCGTCGGTGCGGAAAATGAAAGCGGAATACCAAGGAAAGAGAATCCCGTAGTGGAACCAAGAATCTCTGTCAGTCGATCAAAGACAGAAATGCTGGCCAGAACATTTGGCAGTCTGCCAATCATGTCAATCGTGGACTTGCTGAGAAAACCTGCAGGCATTGCTGCAAGACTGCTGCTAATGAGTTGGGGCAGCAAGGCAAATAATGCCAGAATAGCGCCAGCCAGGCCGGCGGCTCGTCCGGATGTTGCACATCGCACGCTGCAGAATAATGCAAGATTCGCAACAAGTATCATCCAGGCGGCCATTGCCAGATAAGCTGCGATGATCTGCTGCCACAGCACACCGCCCAGCGTAATTGCCAGGAACGTAAACGGCATCTGGATGACCAGCAGCATCAGGGAACTAATAAGTCGTGAGGTGGATTTTCCCAGGGTAATGGAAAGAGAAGTCATCCCCGCCAGTCGCAGCAGGGCATAAGTCCCAGCGTCTTTTTCCTCCGTCACGGCGGTTACGAAATAGCTGATTCCCGACACGGTAATGACAAGGACATTCATGAAGCAGACGGATTCGAAAAACCGCAGCCCCATGCTTCCGGTTCCAAAGACGTCGGCGAATGCCAGTGAAATGGC
This sequence comes from Planctomycetota bacterium, assembly GCA_031424595.1. Lineage (GTDB taxonomy): Bacteria > Planctomycetota > Planctomycetia > Planctomycetales > Planctomycetaceae > SXXK01. The sequence continues at coordinate 1,580 of JANPHT010000135.1, read as the reverse complement.
AAACAACATCGAAAAAGCAAAAAATGCGCGGACGATGTGCGGATAGACGGATTTAGAATCCATCTTCAAGGTCCAGTTGAAGAGCGTCAGCACCCCTGAAATCACGTGCGAACTCCACGAGTCGTCAGATCCATGAAGGCCTGATTCAAGTGGCGCCGTTGCTGGCTGAAACTGGAAATCGGCAGATCCAGGGTGAGCAGATTTCGAAGAAACTCGTTGGACGATATTTCGGGGGCCAATTGGATATTAAAGTCGCGGCCCGTTGCGAACTCAGGCTCCGCAACCGATACGACACCAGGTAACTCCTTAATCTTCTGCATCGCGGTTGCAAGGACAGAATTCAGTCGTAGATTATAGACCGGCTGTTCATCAGGACTTTCCAGCAACACATCCATCGGTCCGCTGAATTTGATCTGACCTCGATCAATGATGGTGACACTATCACAAAGTTCCGCCAGTTCGCTCAAAATGTGCGAACTGATGAAGACCGTCTTTCCCATGCGGCGCAGCTCACGAAGAATCTCCATCAGTTCGATGCGTGCTCGCGGATCAAGACCACTGGCCGGCTCATCCAGCAGAAGCAGATCAGGATCATGCACAAGAACTCGAGCCAGACTGACTCTCTGCTGCATCCCTCGCGACAGGCCGCTGATCAGGTCATTACGTCGCCCATCCATGTCGGTCAGCGTCAGGACATCGTGAATCACCGTGTCGCGTTGTCTGATTGGAAGTCCATACGCTGCGGCAAAGAAATCGAGGTACTCAAAGACTGTCATCTGGCGATACATACTGAAGTGATCCGGCATGAAACCGATTCGACGGCGAACGCTGACGGAATCGGCTCGTACACTATGACCAAAGACCTGCACTTCACCCCAGTTCGGTTTAAGCAACGTGCAGATTGCTTTCAAAGTCGTTGTCTTTCCCGCTCCATTCGGGCCTACGAATCCGTGCAGCGATTGTGGCATGACGCAAAACGTCACCTGACTCAGCGCTTGATGGCCTTTGAAGGCGTGAGACAGATTCGTCACTGAGATAGCCGGTACTGTTTCGCGAGTGATTTCTGCCATCGGGACATACTTTCGAGGGGTAAATACCAATCGAGATCAGAGGGAAAATGTTTCTGAAATCCGTCAACTGTCTGGTCAGCCAGAGTGCCATTCAGTTCATAGCCTGCCAGACTCGCAGTACGAATTTCGTTCGTCTCGTCTATTGCTGTTTGGCAAGCAGTGCGTCGTCAAACCTCAGCACGCCTTGCGACAGTGAGACGGAATGTGGAAAACGAGCCGCCAGTTCGTCACTGTGAGTCACGCAAAGCAGCGCTGAATTGTTTTCCCGAGCGACTTCCAGAAGCAAAGTGCCGATTTCCTCAGCGGTCTGAGGATCAAGATTGCCCGTGGGTTCGTCCGCTAAAAGCAGAGACGGTTGATGAATCAAGGCGCGGCAAACGGCCACACGCTGTCGCTCGCCTCCAGAAAGTCGCCCCGGTCGCTGATGCAAGCGATGCGAAAGGCCAACTCGATCAATCAGCGTCGCAGCTCGTGCCCGAATGTTGCCATCATTATTAAATCCAGCAAGTG
>JANPHT010000134.1:0-13252 GCA_031424595.1 Planctomycetota bacterium | reverse complement strand
TGGCACATGGACATCGAGGAATTCCTTGATCTCCGCAAGAACACAGGAGACGATCGTCGTAGAACGCACGACATGCACACCGCGAACTGGATTCCGGACTTGTTCATGAAACGAGTCGAAGAAGAAGGTGAGTGGACTCTGTTCAGCCCGAATGAAGTTCCCGATCTGCACGATCTGGTTGGCAAGAAGTTCGAAGCTCGGTACGCCGAGTACGAGCGAATGGCCGCAGCCGGTGAAATCCGCATGTCGAAAAAGGTGCCGGCACTCGAGCTGTGGCGCAAGATGCTGACTCGTTTGTTTGAAACCGGTCATCCATGGATCACATGGAAAGATCCGTCGAACATTCGGTCGCCTCAGGACCACGTCGGCGTGGTTCACAGCAGCAATCTCTGCACAGAAATTCTGCTCAACACGTCAGCGACGGAGACTGCAGTTTGTAACCTCGGTTCGATTAATCTGTTGGCTCACATTATCGACGGTCAGTTCGACCTGCCGTTGCTGGAAGAAACCGTTCGCACCGCCATGCGAATGCTGGACAACGTGATCGATATCAACTTCTACCCAACGGAGGAAGCGAAGAATTCGAATCAGAAGCACCGTCCGGTCGGGATGGGACTGATGGGTTTCCAGGACGCTTTGGCCGCATTGAACATCAGCTACGCCAGTACTGGCGCGGTTGATTTCGCGGACTTCAGCATGGAGGCGATTTCGTACTTCGCAATTCTGGCGTCGGCCGATCTGGCTCGTGAACGAGGCGTCTACAGCACTTACAAGGGTTCTAAGTGGGATCGCGGCATGTTGCCGATCGACACAATGGACCTGCTGGAAGAAGAACGCGGCTGCCGTATTGACGTTGATCGTTCGGCGAAAATGGACTGGTCGATTGTTCGAGCGGCCGTAGCCAGGCACGGGATGCGTAACAGCAACTGCATGGCGATTGCTCCGACGGCAACGATTTCCACGATCATTGGCGTAGCTCAGTCGATTGAGCCGATGTACAAGCATCTGTTCGTGAAGAGCAATTTGTCCGGGGAGTTCACTCATCTGAACAATTCGCTGGTGACCGAACTGAAGGAACGCGGTCTGTGGGATGCGGACATGCTGGAGACACTGAAGTACTATGACGGGACTTTGTCTCAGATCGGTCGCATTCCGGGCGACATCAAAGCTCGCTACCTGACGGCCTTCGAGGTTGAGCCGAAGTGGTTGATCGAATGTGCGGCTCGCCGCCAGAAATGGCTGGACATGGGTCAGTCGCTGAACCTCTACATGTGCGAACCAAGCGGCAAGAAGCTGCATGAGATGTACATGCTGGCGTGGCGTAAAGGTCTGAAGACGACCTATTACCTGCGAACCCTGGCAGCGACTCAGATCGAAAAGTCGACGGTGGACATCAACAAGTTTGGTGTTCAGCCTCGATGGGTCAAAAGCCGCTCTGCCTCCAGCGACATCCAGATGGCTCGCATGGATGAAGATCGTTCGCCTGAACAGGGGCGAATCGACATTCCGGCTCCGCACGTAGTGCCTGTCACTGAAGTTTCTCAGTACAAGGCCTGCAGCATCACGGATCCGGATTGCGAGGCTTGCCAATAGCGTGAATGAGCAATGGCCGAGCCGCAATGACCAATGGGGCGTTGCGGCTCACTATTCTCGCATCACTGACACCCTGCCGCTCGCCACGTCCAATTGATTGCTTCTTGCAGGTTCGCCTAATGTTCAACCTCAGCCGACGAACATTTCTTGGCCGCTCATCGACCAGTGTGCTGGGAGCGACGGTGGGATCTTCTTTTCCGTGGTCATTGGCGTCACGATCATCGGCGGCGGCGTGGGACGAAGCTCCGATTGATCCCGCGAAGGCCGATCTCATTTATCGAACGCGAACCCCTCGCAACGGTGAGCCAAAGCTGAGCAAACTGGTTGAGAATTGGATTACGCCAACGCCTCAGTTTTTTGTTCGCTGCCACGGAGCGTATGCTTCGTTTGGGGCGGTCGTTTATATCGTTTCGATTGACGGACTCGTCGATAAACCACTGGTGCTTTCAATTCAGGAACTGGTTGACAGATTTCCGAGCTCCAGCGTGACCTGCACGGTCAGTTGTGCGGGAATTCGCCGGTACGAATTCATCAAGATGAAGGACATGAAAGGCGTTCCGTGGCAGGAAGGTCCCATTGGCAACGCGGTTTGGTCCGGAGTTCGCCTCTCCGACGTTTTGAAAGCGGCTGGTATCAAGCCGGAAGCCAAACACGTCTGGTTCGAAGGCGCGGATGAAGTTGTGGATGGCAAGGCCACGTTTCCGTTCGGCGGTTCGGTGCCGATGAGTAAGCTGCTGGAGGAAGATGCGAATATTCCCGGAGTGCTGCTGGCGACGCATATGAATGGTGAGCGGCTGCTTCCGGATCATGGCTTTCCGCTTCGAACAATTGTGCCCGGTTACATCGGAGCTCGCAGCGTCAAGTGGTTGCGAAAAATTATCGTGAGTGACAAGCCATCTCCGAATCATTTCATCGCCGATGTCTACAAGATGGTGTATTCGGGAACTCCAGTTGAAATCGATGAAACGGCACCGATTTACAGATATCCTGTGAATGCCGCGCTGTGTTCTGCGGAACTCACGGATGGCAAAGTCAACCTGCGCGGTTATGCTTTGCCGACGGGCCGGAAAGGGTGTTCAATTTCTAAAGTCGAAGTCTCGACGGATGGCGGAAGGTCCTGGAGGGATGCTACGCTGGGCGAACAGGTCGGCGAATTCTGCTGGCAGCTTTGGACTGCGACTTTACCGGTTGTGAATCCTGAAGCAGTGGTCTGTGTGCGTGCGACGGATTCTCTCGGAAACTCGATGCCGGAATCTGTACCCTGGAACCCCAAGGGCTACCTTTACAACGCATGGCATCGAGTGGATGTAAAGAAACTTCTTGCCAACGACCAATGACGAAGTGCCAATGATCAATGCTTGTGTGGATATGAGATTTTAAATTTCAAATCTGTGATTTCCGAACTCCGTAGACTCAATATTTTCAGCTCAACACTTTTCTTCTCCAACTCACGGAATGAGGTTGCTCTATGTCAACGATCTCCTTTGATGACGAAACAACAATGGAAAACAGGCCAAGAATGCTGACCGGTGCCTCTGGAAGAGTAAAGGCGACTGAAAAGCGATTGATCAACAACGCTCAGGTGGACGTCAACCAGTTGATGCCGATCAAATATCACTGGGCCTGGGAACATTACAACAGCGGTTGCGCCAATCACTGGATGCCGACTGAAGTGGCAATGAACATGGACGTCGAAATCTGGCGTTCGGATCGTCTGTCCGACGACGAAAAGCTGGTGATCAAACGCAATCTGGGTTTCTTCTCAACGGCAGAATCGCTTGTTGGTAATAACCTCGTCCTGGCAATTTTTAAGCATGTCACCAACGCCGAATGTCGTCAGTATCTACTGCGTCAGGCGTTCGAAGAGGCCGTACATTCCCACACGTTTCTGTACGTCGTGGAAAGCCTTGGCCTGAATGAGGGCGAGATCTTTAATATGTATCGGGAAATCCCGGCCATTGCGAAGAAGGATCAGTTTGAAATGGAGCTGACCGCTGAAATCATGAGCGACGGATTCTCCACGGATACGCTCGAAGGCCAGCAGATGTTTCTTAAGAACCTGATCGGGTTCTACGTGATCATGGAAGGCATCTTCTTTTACAGCGGTTTCGTGATGGTTCTGTCATTCCACCGCCGCAACCTGATGAAGGGCATCGGCGAGCAGTTCCAGTACATTCTGCGTGACGAAACGGTTCACATGAACTTCGGCGTCGATCTGATCAACGGTATCAAGTCTGAAAATCCAGGCATTTGGACGAGCGAGTTCCAGGAAGAAATGATTCAGCGAATTCGTACAGCTGTCGAGCTGGAAATCGAATACGCCGAAGGCTGCCTGCCACGCGGAGTGCTAGGCCTGAACGCCGAATCCTTCCGCGACTACGTCCAGCACATTGCAGACCGCCGTCTGGAACGCATTGGCTTGCCAACGCAGTACGGTTCGCCAAATCCATTCCCATGGATGAGCGAAACGATTGACCTGTCTAAGGAAAAGAACTTCTTCGAAACGCGGGTCACTGAATACCAGAGTGCCGGTTCACTCAACTGGGATTGATGCCTGATTAGTCACAATTCCGTTGCGGTTAAGAATTGAACGCCCTGAAAGGCTGATGCCGTTCAGGGCGTTTTTTTATTTCCCAGGAAGCAAGGTCATCGACAACCGACCGCGCGACTTATTCCTTCGTCGCAATCAGATGCGGCATCAAAGCCTTGCTCCAGATTTCGTAGCCTTTTTTATTCATATGCAGCCCGTCTTCCACCAGCAGACTGGCATTGGGTACCGCTTTTTCGTCCAGCATAGCCGTCCAGATATCAAGGAACTCCAGTTTGTCCGATTTCTCGCACGACTCCTGAATCATGGAGTTCGCTTTTTTTATTGTTTCAGCCATTGCCCAGCGTTTGATGCTTGGTTTGATGGAGATGTAGATTACCTTTTTGCACTCAGGCACCTGCATTTCCATCTTCGCAACAAATGCGAGGAAATCAGCATGCACGGTCTCGGGAGATTTCCCCGCAGCGATGTCATTGTCACCGGCGTACACCACAATGATCGCGGGCTTGACTGGTGTGACAATGCGATCGAAAAAATGAACGGATTCGGAAAGATAGGACCCTCCAAAACCATGATTTAATACCTTCAGGCTCGGAAACGACTCCTCAAGGTTCCACAAGCGAATACTGGAACTGCCCACAAACAACACAGCCTCTTTCGGTGACTTTCCCTGATTGATCCGCCGCTCGATATTGACAATATCCTTTTCCCATCGATCGGGCGTCTTTTCATCTGCCTGCCCAGTAAGGCTGCCGACGAAAATGAGCAGAAGGCCAACTAAAAATCGGGTTGCTGAAAATGATGCATTCATCGGTTGGGTCTCTTGGGCGAGTTGATTTTCGGATACCTGCGGTCAGCATACAACAGCATCTCTCATTCTTCCATCGCAGGAAACCGCTTCCAACATGATACGTGCAGCTCGACATCGTCGTCTGATGGTGATCAACGTCGTTGGTCTGACCAATGACATGCTGGGGCCCGAGACACCGTGCATCAATCAACTGCTGGACACTGGGTTTTCAAGGCCGATGCAAACCGTGTTGCCAGCAGTGACTTGTTCTGTGCAGGCAACTCTGCTGACGGGCCTCATGCCAAGCCAGCACGGCATTGTTGGAAACGGCTGGTACTTTCGTGAACTTGCCGAAGTGATGTTCTGGAAGCAGGCAAATCAGCTGATCACGGGTGAGCGGCTGTATCAAACAGCTCGTTTGCGAGATCCTCAGCACACGACCGCCAAGATGTTCTGGTGGTACAATATGTATGCCGACGTGAATTGGTCGGTGACACCGCGACCTTCGTATCCGGCTGACGGTCGCAAAGTGCCGGACATCTACAGTGAGCCGCCGCAATTCCGCGATTCGCTGCAGCAGAAACTAGGGAAGTTTCCCTTGTTTAACTTCTGGGGCCCGACGGCGGATATCAGGAGTACCGCGTGGATTGCTGACTCCAGTGTTGAGGTATTTCGAAACTGCCATCCGTCACTGATGCTCGTCTATCTGCCGCATCTGGACTACAACCTGCAACGGCTGGGACCTAAGGATCCAAAGATTTCAGCCGACATTCGAATGGTCGATCGTGAGGCCGGGAAGCTGATTGATATTGCTCAGCAGTCTGATGCGGACGTTGTGGTTTTATCAGAATACGGGATCACGGACGTGCGTCATCCCGTGCATTTGAACCGCATACTACGCGAAGCCGGACTACTTAAAGTCAGGCGAGAAAGTCCTGGCTGGGAGACTCTGGATTACGGCGCGTCAGATGCCTTTGCCGTCGCCGATCACCAGGTGGCTCACATCTACGTGAGGCACTCACGTGATATTTCGCGAGTTAAGCAGCTACTTCAAAAAAGTGAAGGTGTGGAACAGGTTCTCGATCGCGTCGAACAAAGATTGGCAGGAATCGACCATGAACGCAGCGGGGAACTGGTTTGCATCAGTCATCGGGACACATGGTTTACGTACTATTTCTGGCTCGATGACCAGTTAGCTCCCGACTACGCACGAACGGTCGATATTCATCGAAAACCCGGCTACGACCCCGCTGAACTGCTGGTGGACCCCAAAATTCGATTTCCCAGGCTGCGAGTCGCGCGCCGACTGGCTCGCAAAATGCTCGGATTTCGTTACTACATGGACTTAATAGGACTCGACGCGTCCGTCGTGAAGGGAAGCCACGGACGGTTGCCCGATTTAGACCGAATGACTGAAGATGCACCGGTGTTCATTTGCTCTTCGAAACGCATAGAGCGTGACGAATTGCACGCCAAAGACATTCGAAATCTATTGTTGGAGCTTCAATTTGGAGTTTGATGCTGGAGGAACGGCGAGATTCTGGCAAATATACGGCAAATATTGTGGCACGGTCACTTTGTGTCGGCACTGAGGAGAATTGCCCAGCCGGTGCTGAGATTCCGCGAAACGACACCTTTGAAATGACATCCTGGTGTCGTAAGTACTGACGATCTTTCCAATTCTGACTCTTGGAACAAGAGCTGTTACGGTAATAGACTGAGGACTTGAAACGATGGCTGCCCCACCAAAACCCGATCCGAAAAAAGCCGATGCCGGCAAGAAAACGCCGGAGAGTCCGCAGGAGCAGCCGGATTTGGAGCAGATTCTTTTTCAGGGTCCGCTTTTCGGACGGGAAGCGAATCTGAAGGCCAATGCTAAACTAGTTCAGGCAGGCCTGGTGCCGGTTAAGCAAATGATGTCCGACGCTCTCGGTCGTCGCGCGCATACGGTTTTACTGGAACCCCGTGAGGGTCGCATTTCTATTCGCTTTGTGATCGATGGAATGCCGTATCCTGCTGCGGCTGTGCCTGGCCAAAAAGGCCTCGCTATGGTGCAGATGATCAAGTTGCTGGCAGGCCTTGATCCCGATGAACGCAAGGTCATTCAGGCGGGTGGGATCAAAGCGGAATTTGACAAACTCCCGTTTCATCTGCTGGTCGAATCTGTCCCCGCTGGTGGCGGAACGGAGCGAGTTCGCATCAAGGTGGACAATCGTAAGGTCGTTCGTCAGAAGCCGTCGGAAGTAGGACTTCCCGATCAACTGAAAAGCAAGATTCGAGATTTCACTTCCGCTCGTACTGGCGTGATTCTGATCTGCGGACCCCCGGATTCCGGAGTTACGACGCTATCGATTATTGCTTTGCACAGTGTGGATCCCTATCTGTTTTCGGTCTACAACCTGGCCAAAATGTTGCAAGGCAAGGAACTCATTAACGTCACCGAATTCAAACCTGAGCCTGGCCATGATCTGGAGCTGACGTTCGATCGAATTCTGAGACGTGAGGCCGATGTCATTTTTCTGGATCCACTTTCATCTCCGCAGGAAGCTCAGATGATCTTTCAGTACGCTGATCGCATGTCGTTCATCATGGAGATTCCGGCGAATACTCCTGTGGAAGCGATCAGAAAACTTATCGAATGGATCGGTGTGGATGAAGTCATCAAGAACCTGAAGTGCATCTTGACTCAGAAATTGATCCGAAAACTGTGTGACGATTGCAAACAGGCGTTTCGACCAAATCCTACGCTGCTCAAAAAACTTGGCCTTCCGCCGGAAACATCGGTCCTCTATCGAGCGCCATTGCCGCCGCCTCCGGATGATCCCAAAGCTCAGACCATTGAAGAACTCTGCGCCGACTGTGATGGCGTTCCGTATCAAGGTCGAGTGGCAGCCTTCGAAATGCTGGAAATGACCGATACAATGAAAGAAGTCGTTGCTGCAGGTGCGTCGCCGGAAGCGATTCGCAGACAGATGGTGACGGAGGGCCAGGTCACTTTGCAAAAAGATGCCATTCGACTTGTGGCCGAAGGAAAAACATCGCTGGAGGAAGTGCAGCGAACATTCAATCCGGCTGGGGCAGCAAAAAAGAAGCCAGTCAAGGCACGGCCCAAGCCGCCTGGCAATGCCTGATGCATGTTGATTAAAGGCTGCAACTCGGATTGCAGAAGTTTCGTGGTGATTTTAGAAGAGCCGAAACACGTTAGTTTGCTGGAGCTCGGACTCGATTGCTGGTTATCCAGGAAGGTACTGATCTTATGCCGAGGTCGTTGTTCATAACACTTTGTTGCTTATTAAGCGTCTCAGTCGCAGCGGTTGGCGAGGATTTGCCTGGACTTTCAAACAAGCAACCCTCAGAAGGACCGTCCGTAAAGACCGAACAAGGCTGGATGATTCCCTACGACACCACCATTCCAGGGACCGATGTCGTCTTTCGAATGATCCCGATTCCTAGCGGAGAGTTCATGATGGGAAGTCCACCGTCTGAAGCTGGCCGAAAAGACGACGAAGGACCTGAACGCAAGGTGGTCGTCGAGCCCTTCTGGATGGCGGAATGCGAAGTCACCTGGTCCGAATACAAACTGTTCATTGATCTCTATCGCTCACTGAAAGAATTCGAATCACGCCGTATTCGCAAGCTGACGGATGAGAATCGCATTGACGCCGTGACGGCTCCCACGCCTCTGTATGAACCAGACTTCACCTATGAATTTGGTGAAGATCCCAGGCAGCCGGCTGTTTCCATGACACAATATGCGGCCAAGCAGTACACAAAGTATCTTTCTGCTATCACAGGACAGCAACTTCGCTTACCGACAGAAGCCGAATGGGAATACGCCTGTCGTGCCGGCAGCGCGACTGCATTTTCGTTTGGCAACGATCCCGCAATTCTGAATGAGTATGGTTGGTTCGCGGAAAACACCAATGAAACGGGAACGCGAGTCGTTCGACAGAAGAAGCCAAATGCGTTTGGTCTTTATGACGTTCACGGCAACGTGGCGGAGTGGGTGATCGACGGTTACGCCCACTATCAGACTGCCGACAAGCCATTGTCGGCTGCAGCCGATTGGGTGCGAACGGACAAACCTGACCCGCGAGTCGTGCGCGGCGGATCATGGGAGTTTTCTGCTGCAGAATGCCGATCATCCGCTCGACTTGCATCCAATGATAAAGCCTGGAAAGAATATGATCCGAATCTTCCTCGCAGCCCATGGTGGTACACCACTGATCCGGCCCGAGGAGTTGGATTCCGGCTGTTGCGTGCCCTGAAGCCATTATCCCGTGAAGCCATCGAGGACTTTTATAAGATCGACGCTGAAGATATTCAATACGACGTCGGCGATCGTCTGAGCGAAGGGCGCGGCGTGATTGGGCTGGCCGACAAGGATCTTGCAAAGGCGATTCAGGAACTTAAAAAGTAGCATCCTGACAGGCCGCTAGTGCGTTCCGGCTGATGACTGGAAAACGCTGCGTTTTTGAGAAACTGGTGCTGTCCAGCTAACGGCCCTGGCCAGGGATGCCCGTGAGAATTACCTGTGTGCACGAAGGGAATTCAAATGACTCGTCAGGCTGTTCGACCACAACTGCGGGCCGGCATGGTCGGAATGGGAATGATTTTTGACGACACTTATCGTCCATTCTTTGAATCCGCCCATTCGACGGGTGTCTATGATCGCCGCTTCGGCGATGTTGACGTGACGATCGTGGCTGTGGCCTCGAAGACCGGGCAGCGAGCGGACCGTTATCTGGCTCAGTCCGTCGGCAAGGTGCCCGCGTTCCACAACTTCAGCGGGGACGATGCGGTGACTCAGATGCTTGGCGAGAATCTGACGTTTGCCTGCGTGGCGACGCCAGACGATCGCCACTTTGACGCATCGAAGGCCATACTGGAGGCCGGAGTTCATTTGCTTGTGGAGAAGCCTTCCGTCTTGTCGCTGAAGGAGATTGATGAATTGAACGCAATCGCCGCGAAGAACGGTGTCCTTGCTCGGGTCGTGTACCACAAGCTGCTGGACCCGGATCACAAAAAGCTGCGGACTTTGGTGCACGACAATGTCCTTCAGCACGTCAATAACGGTTATTGCTCGTTACTGGAGCCGCGTCAGATTTCAGGTAGTCAGTTTTCCGAATGGATCACCGGGCGAAACCCGGGCACCTATGTCGCAGTGCATTACATCAAGCTGATTGATTTCACATTTGGCGGCCGACTGAAGACCATTCTTTGCACCGGTCAACGAGGCCTTGTCGGTTCAAAAGACGGGAATACGTGGGACAGTTGTCAACTACGACTGATTTATGATTATCCCTCTGGCCGCGAAGCGGCTTTTGACATTCATACGTCGTGGGTCACGCCTGACAATTTTCCCGGCTATGTGGAACAGGAAGTTCAGTTTCGTTTCGACAACGGTATCTGGAATGGCCACTCACGCAAACGGGGCGTTGAACTGACCGTAGAAGGGCTGACTCCATTCAAGCTGAAAAACACGATCAATAATCATTACAACGGCACTTTCGTCGAACCATGGGGAGAACGATCGCAACGGGGCTATGGCATCGAGACCATCGATCGTTTTGCGCGCGAAGTGGCGTATGTCGAGCACGGGGGCTATGCGTCTGATCGACCCGCGCGGCTGGCGGAAATCCGCAAGCTCAATTACGCCGACCTGTCCGCCGATCGACAGGTTGTCGCGGCAGTGCAGGCTATGGAAATGATTCTCGCTGAACAGGCCAGGGGCAACCCGGACCGCGTTGCCCGCTATGACGGAACAGCAATCACTCTGGGATAATTCTCCCGCCGCACCGAAAGCGAAAAGGGATACAGTCGCGAAGCCGAAGTCGCCGAATGACGGAAACGCTTCCTCACCGCTGACTCTTGACGACAAATACGTCACACCGGTCTGTTACCGAAGTGTGGTCGAGTGAGAAGCCGCCTGGACTCGCAATAGTCGGCCGATGGGCTTCTTCAGATCCACAATAACGGCTTGCGGAGTCTGCGCTGAAGCTACGTTGCCTGCCGCATCTCTGGCCAGAAGCCGAAAATACAATGACGCGGGAGTGCCTGGCCGAATGGCCCATTGGTAGCCACCCTGATCTGCCTGCCAATCAAAGACCGGTGTCCACGGACCGTTGGGAGTTGTGGCATACTCAAGGCGAACTGGCGCTGAGGATGGATGTTGGTCGCTGATTTTCCAGGCAAGATCCAATGTTCCCAGCCCATCTGTTCGAATAGTAGGCTGTGCCAGTTGAACAACCGGAGCGGACTCGTCAACCGTGACCATGATTTCCGGCGACTGACCCGGTTGGGGAGGTGCGTCGATAAAACCAAGCCCGTTTCTCACTCGCACAGCAAACCCGAATGTTCCTTCTCCCTGAGCATCCACCTGAAACGGACTTCGGAGATCCGCATCGTTGCCATATCGAAACCACTGCTGACCGCCGTTTTCGGTCACGAATAACTCGATCGCACTGACTCCGGATGGTCCAACATCTTCAACCTGATAGTCCACATCAAACACATGCATATTGACCAGCTGCACTTCACCAGGTCCTGACATCGCAGCTTCCGTAGTCGCACCAAACGGGCGCATGGCCGATCCGGTCAACGCGTTGGACAAAGGCGAGTTCATGACCGCAGCATTGAAATTCGTGTTACTCGCCGGAGGAAACGCAACGCCGGGCTGAATCGGCGCTGATGGAGGCACCACGGGATTTGCAGCCACAATGTTGAATGGTGAAAGTCCAAGTGGAACCGATTGAGCGGTCGGCTGAGATGGCTGGTGAAAGGAATTCGCCGTCGATCCGCCTCGGGTGACAATCTGAGATGCCGCATCCGTCCGATTCCCGGCCATATCGACAATCGATGCTCGCACAGCAAGGACTGATCCCTGCGACGCCGGAATCAATGACTGACCGTTGGCAGACTTCTGAATCTGAGCCGCCTTCCAGCGTCCATTCGCACCGTCAGCGTATTCTAACACCATTGATTCCGGTGCCACGCTGGAATCAGTACATGTCCAGTTCACAAGTACCTGACCGGGTGCCGACTCAAAGAGTTCCAATTTCAAGTCCGGAGTGATGGTATCAACGATCACGTCCAGTTCTGCGACCGAGTTTTGCGCAGGAGGCGAAACGTTCCCCTGCGCATCTGTCATACGGATGCAGAAGGAATAGCGCCCATCTCGCGGTGCCGCAAACATGAATGAGCTCTGCGACGCCGGAACACTCTGAATCTGCTCCCAACGTGCGCCACCGTCTCTTGATCCAAACAGAACCGCAAATCCCTCTGCCTTTTCGCCAGGCTCGGTTTCGACATCAAACGGAATCTGGAAATGACCGACATTTGTTACCAGCGGACCATCCGTGGGGCCGCCCTGAGCTCCCATCAGCAAACCGGCAGCTCCGAGTACCGCCGACAACGATAGCGGCTTTAACGCGAAGCGAATGGTGGTCATGAATTGACTGAGTGTCATCCCTGCGTTCCTCGCTGGATGCGTCCGGTCGATCCGCCACAAATTACTGGCAAATCTTCCGAAACCGCCTTTTTAAAACAGCATTGCGATCAATCCTCCCGACAGACTCTGCGCGCAGAGCCACGGTACGCAATACTCCTGCTGGGGTATCGGATAGCACAATTTCACAACTTGATCGCAATGCTGTGATCGCAACGTCTGGCCGGGTTATGCGGAGAACGAAGCCCCCAGCTTTCCTCGTTCAACCACCGAACAGCAGGATCTGCCGTTGAAAAGTTCCAGACCACAGTCCCTGATGTGACTTTGGAGATTTCCCCGACTGCCCGGAATTCAGGGTTCCGAAGAACGGTCTGCGTGGCGTCCGATTTTGTCGATTCTGACGAAAGCACTGATTCTGCCGAACATCGAACGCCGAAGAATAGATTCGTGTCCGGTTCAGAACCGATTCTGAAACACCGTCGTTGCAAGTATCGCATCGACAGTCCGAGACACAGAAATCATCTGACGAGCCTCGGCACAGCGGATCTCTGATCTGTTTCCGGGGGCGATTAAGACGACTGCGGTCGTCAATTATGATCGGTCCGCCTGCCGAGTCCTCGTCCAGACTTTATGAGTCCTGTGCAGTCAAGGCTGCACAGGATTTGAGCCAGCCAGGGAAGCCCTGCGCTTCACGTGGTGGGCACTTCAGTGGATTGGAATACTGAGTCAAAAGGGATTTGAGGAGAGTTCTCATGCTGAAGCGAATGATCGTGCTGGCCGTCATCACGGTGGCCGTGCTGACTACCGTCCGAACCGTGGAGGCGGCTCCTCCGGGACAGCCATCCGATTGGCAGCGGTTTTACCACTACCCGTA
>JANPHT010000133.1:0-1213 GCA_031424595.1 Planctomycetota bacterium | reverse complement strand
GCCCCCTTGTATGGTGGTGGATTGCAGCCACGCGAATTCCAGCAAGGACTATCGACGTCAGCCGATTGTCTGGACGGATGCGATCCAGCAGCGAGCATCAGGGAACGAAGAAATTGTCGGCCTGATGCTGGAGAGTAACCTGCACGAAGGCGCTCAGTCACTCACGGAAGACCTTTCCAAACTGAAATATGGCGTCAGCATTACCGACGGATGCATCAGTATCGATCAGACCGCAGATCTGCTGCGAAGCGCAAAAAAAATGCTGTCCGGCAATTGAGTCGTCACTCAAATCCGCCTGTTCTGACATTCCCCTTGCCACTACACTTTCACTTTGACAAAGGGTCTGCCTCAGGAATGTCGGTGAAGGATACCGGCGGGTGAATCCGGCTTTGGTGAGTACTGATGTCTGTATTGATTGTTGCCTCGGACGTTAAAGACTGGCCGTTCGAGATTCCTGGTGTCGATGTCGTCGATGCCTGGACGTATCTGACCTCTCCCGAGTTCGCCTCAGGGGGCCGCAGTTCCCGAGTGGTCAACCTCTGCCGATCGTATCGCTACCAGAGCACAGGTTATTACGTGTCCCTGCTGGCCGAAGCCCGCGGTCATAAGCCGTTGCCTGGTGTCATCACACTGCAGGACTTGAAGACTCGCGGCAGCGTCAAAGTCCTGTCTGATGAACTGGATGAGTTGATTCAGCAGAACCTTCATCCGCTGCAATCCAGTGAGTTCACGCTCAGTGTTTATTTCGGCCGCAATATGGCGCGTCGCTATGATCGGTTGGCTTTGCATCTGTTCAACCTGTTCGCGGCCCCGTTGTTAAGGTTTGAGTTTGCAAAGAATGAAGAAGGGCAGTGGCAGGTCCGGAAAGTGCAGACCGTGGCGGCTCAACAGCTTCCCGATAGTCACAAGCCGTTCGTGGCAGAATCCGCACAGCGATATTTTTCAGGGCGAGCCTCGGCACCACGCTCCAAAAAAAGAACTCGCTTCGACATGGCGATTCTGCACTCCGGCGCCCAGCAGCGACCTGCGGCGCAGGCCGAAGTCTGTTGATGTCATGCTTGTCTCCGTTCTGTTCGGTGTGACCGCGCTGTATCGCCGGTTCAGTCTTGCGCCACGATCGGGTTGCGCAGCACGCCAATGCCTTCGATCTCGACCTCCACCACGTCGCCCGCCTTCATGAAACGCGGCGGCTTGCGGCTCCAGCCCACGCCGG
>JANPHT010000132.1:0-6409 GCA_031424595.1 Planctomycetota bacterium | reverse complement strand
GCCAGGCATTGGGCTTTGCTGACGAAGTCGTTCTGCGGGAGATATCGCTGTTCTGGATGCTGATGACATTAGCGGGACTCTTCATCATCCTTTCGCGAGTCTTCAACGCCCGGATCAGTATCGCCAGCGTCTTGCTGGTGGCGTGCCATCCACTGCTGATTCATCAATCCACGGAAATTCGATTCTACGGCTTCTGGTGTGCGACGGTCACATGGCTCTGTGTCGTTCTCCAGTGGAATCAAGAACCACGCTTATATCGGCGATTGCAGATGCTTCTGACGGTCTCGCTGGCTGCATTGGTGGCGACCTGTCACTACTTCGGGATCCTGTCCCTTGGCCTGGTGGTGACTCCATTGATTCTTCGAAGGAAGTCTGATGTTGCTGGATTCCGTCAAGCTGTCGCGGTGCTGATCGCCGGCCTGATGGCACTGGGCCTTTGTCTGCCATTTCTCGTCAGCCAGCGTGCAGCGCTAAGCCGACCCACATGGATTTCTGCAACAACGCTCGAAGACAGCGTGCTGTTCCTGCAGACAATGCTGCCCGCATGGCCGCTGATCGCCTGCGTGGCGGGATTGATTTTGACTCTGCTCGTTTCGCGAAGAACTGTGCCTTGTCAGTTGTTGAGTCCCCTTCCCACCGGAAAATCGGCTTTGCTGCCGTGCCTTAGTCTGGCTCTGATGCCACTTGCGATTGTGGCCGTTGCGTGGACAGTTCAGCCAGCTCTGGTCACACGCTATGCCATCGTGGGGATTCCGGGACTTGCGCCCGTTTTTGCCGCAATCCTGTATCAGTGCTCTCAACGCGTGCAAAGCAGCCTGATTGTTGTCGCATTGGCGGGCCTGAACTATTCAGTTGTTACCTATCAGGACCAATGGAATAGCGAACAGAAGTTTCAGGTCGACTTGCTGGCGGAACTTAAGACATGCCCGCAAGGATCCACCATTGTTTTTGAAGACCGAATTCAGTGGATGCCAATCGTGCAAGCTCATTCCGCATGGAGTCTCAATTGTCGACTGGTCGACTTTTCAGACTCACTGTTGAAGAAGGATTCTGCACTTCGAATCGTGCAGCGCGACGTTGGTCGGCGGATCGGAAAATGGTACCCGCAATTCCGAATGCAATCAGCCGAAACGCTCAGCGAGCAGCCAGAATTCTTCGTGGTCCGATATGAATCCGAGCGGGATCCTGGCGTGAGATATCCGGCCCTATTCCGTAGCCAACCGTTTACATCTTTGATTACGCGATTTACCCGACAAGCCGAAATGAATGCCTCAACAAGCGGGGTTGAGGAAGTTCAAAGCACGCCGATCGTAAAATTCTGAGATTCATAAGGAACTCGGCGGCTCGACTGCGTATCAATTGTCGCAGTGGCCAAACGAAGTCCTGCTTGCGTCACTGTGTTAAGTTATGAAGGATTTTCTGACGTCCGCACGGAAATTCCCGTTGTGCTATGTGTGCAGGAAAACTACAACGCGGGATTGTTGTGAAAACAACCGCCTGGTGGATTAAAGAAAACTCGCGGTGGTGAGAAAAGCTGTTACGGTAGCGTGTTTGCAAACAGTCGCTGCCGCTCGTTGAAAAGGGTGTCCGACTTGCAGAATCACCTATATCAACCGGGCGATCTTGTCGTCTATACGGTTACGAAACGCAGTCCTCATCCGGGACCAAGGGCAAGGTCCGTGCATCCTTCGGAACTTGGCGAAGATTATTCGTACGTCGTCGATAAATTCTGGATGGTCATCGGAATCGAGGGGAACGACAAAGTTGTGATCGTCACTCGAAAGGGGAAAACTCGCACCGTTCTGGCCTCAGACCCGTTGCTAAAAAAAGCGAACTGGTGGCAGCGATTCCGCTACAGAGATCGCTTTCCTGGTCCTGACGTGCCTAAGCCGCTGGACATGGTGTCACCAACAGGCAGTACGGGCTGATACGCATGCATTCGCTGTCTGGCGTTCGCCCGATGGCTGTCGATGCGATTCTCTTGGTCCCTACGGGGCTCAAAAAGTCCTCTTTGGCACGATTCCACGGGCCCCCACCCAAGGACCGTCCGTTGGAAAATGGAATCGTTGTAGCGGAAGCCGCCAAGGCTTTCGGAATCCGTTTTTTTCCGGCCCGCTCGCCGAAACGCTTGGCGCGTTCCGCTGTAGAGTGAGTGTTGTTGGGCTCACACCCGTGCCGACAACCTGGTTCCTGTAATCCGGAGATACCGGGTCGATGGACAGCCGTAGGCAAAAACCACGGTTCTGGCAGGGTGCAAAGTCGGCTAAAGGATGGTTGGATTTTTGGAACGGCAACTCAAGCTGATTTCGAAATGGACTCAGACGCCGTGCTGGCCAGTAAGCGATTCTTCTCCCGGTGGGAACCGCATCTGCCAGACCCCAACCGTCCCAGAATGACAAAATGCGCACTCTGAATATTTTCAAATTCCTGGATTACTCGACGAGCAACGGCTGGCTGAGAATACTATCGACGTTCACGACCGCGTTGCCGCGTGTGGCGAATCGAGTTGAGTACGGAGCCGGTTGAATTCTAACGTAGCGTTGCGTCGGGCCGCCGGTCAGTTTGACCGCCATAACTCTCACTCCGACAAACTTAACAATTGTGTATTCTGCGTTGTTACCAGGTCCGGAAACCGAAGTGAAAATCGGAATGGCCCGCACTTGGCCAATAATGGCCTCGAGAGCCTCTTCAATCCCGGCACTGATACCCGTATCACCGTTCAGGTAGAGAACTCCCTGACTGTTGAACTTCAATTCGCTATTTGGAAAATAGGAGAGATCACTGCTGTTCACACCAAACTCGATCTGCCGTTTCAGATCGTTCGTACTGTTGCCTGAAGAACCGATATCGACCGTGCCGCGATTACCAGGAGGCAGACTGCTGTTGGCATCGGGATAGATATCAACCTCCGGGATACCGTCAGTTGCTGTGGTGACAGCACCTGTCGTGGAATTGTACTTGTCTTGATCCTGAAAGCCGGAGGACGTTCCATTGGTGATCTGTGTCACCAGGTTGTTCCAGGTAGTCAGGTCCAGGGCAATGGGCAGCAAATCAATGGTGGAAGTGGATCCGGCAGGAAGTCCGAACCCTGTGGCTGGTGCCACTGAAGCCACGGACTTCGCTTCCACGTCGAACGAATTGACGCCCATGAGTTTGCTGAAGATTGACGCCAGTGGTGCACCGGCAGCCTGAGTTCGTCGCACGGAGACTTCCACCATGTTGTAGGGCGTGACTCCCCATTCTTTAACCCATTGATTGGTGGACGAATTCCACGATCGCCGTCCAAAGCGAACATCCCGTGTTACGGAAAGCTGAGTCGAGCTGACATCGCCCGAACGAAATGCCGCCACCATAGTCTTCGCTTTTTCTCCGGCATTCGTGGACGCGACTTGCGACGTCACCATCGCGCCCGGACCTATGCCATTCAAAAGTTCCTGCATGGAGGCATGGGCTGCTGAGTCTGCCGCATTCTGAATCTGTCCCTTTGTCACGTTCAGCATTCCGAAATCGACCGTAAACGCGGCGATTCCAAAGACGACCGTCAACATCGCAACGGCCAGCACAATGACTGTGCCACGTCGTCCTGAATTCTGTCGTTTTGGGATTATCGCTGACACCGCTGACTTCGTGGTTTTCATTGTTTCGCTCCAGCACAAGGAAGTGGCTGAAAATTCTGTGGCTAAGGAAAATGGATAGACGTTTTACGAACATCGCGGAGCATTTAGCGGCGGCAAGGCGGCTACTCAGTGATGTCGATGTTGTAGTCGTCAATATTTAATTCGTATTCGGTCAAGGGAACATCCTCAACATGCAGTTGATATCGATGAATGACTCTGTCGGTATTGTCAGTGACAGTTGTTTGATCGCTGTACTTGAGGCGAGTCGCTGACAGATAGAGCAGTTCCACGCGATGAGCGCCGAGATTCACGTTGGTGTTGTTCACGGAATGCTCGGGGGAGTAGTCTTCAAGCGACGGCGACTCCATATCGACATGGACTGAGACAGGACTTTGGGCAAATTTTCCCCACGTTCGGGACCGTCCATTGAGAAGCTCAAACACGATTCCCTCACTGGTTTTCTCCAGGGCGACCGTGTAGCTGAGAGCGTCCGATTTGCGGTTTAGCCTGGCAGACTTGGTGGCATTGGCAGATCCTCGCATCGAACTGCCGATCCATCCCTGAACTTGTAATCCTCCATCATGAAAGTCCGGAGCACCGCGATGGTTGACCTGCACCAGTCCAAAGATTCCTGATGTGGACTGGACCGGTGAAATGAAATTCATGATTTGCGGTGAAGACGTCGCGGCGTCCGGTTCGCCGATCAGGGCAACCCAGTCTTCTTCGACTCGTACGAGCGTCCGAGGAGTAGACTGTGCCACGACGGAATCCGTCAGGGAAAGGAACAGCATCAGACACAGAGTGCCTGACACGTGCTGTTTTCGGCGGTTAACAGGCAGAACAAACCGATAGCGTAACATGAGAACCCCCTGATTGGTTTTGGGACAGCGGTGCGTTAGTAAGATTGATGGCGAAGTACATCGACAGGGCGGCAGAGTTACCAGGTGTCACTCATGCTGCATGGAACATTCACCGCGGATGGTTGATGCCCCCATGTAGTTCTTAACGGACCAGCTGACGTCGGCAAACGGCACTGAGACATTCAGTTCGATCATATCGCTGGTCGATGCTGCAGAGACATCAGACAGCGTCGCCCCAGTCCGGCTGGACGTGACGGTAATAGCGACATTGACACTGGACTGCTGGCAACCAATTGTGTTGCTCACTTGCTGCTTCACTGTCGTTGTCACGCTGCTGTTGGTGGAGCCGTCCAGGATGGCGGCTCGACAACCGACGCGCGCTGCCGAATTCAGCATCTGATTGACCGACATGGCTCGGCCAAATTCGATGATGCCCATCAGAATCAGGAGGAACACCGGAAAGCAAACGGCGACCTCAACCATCGCGCTGCCGATTCGTCGCGGTGCCTTACCAGAGCGGCTCGGACGTAAAAACGATTTCATGGGAGTCGCACATTTCAGAGTACGCTTCGTTTCCTTCACCCTACGCAAGTCATCCAGTAACAACTGCGTATTGAAGTTCGAGACAGCGTTGGAACACTAACTCCCGTTCGGTGCGCAGCCGCGAGAAAATGCTTAAAAACCATCATTGGCTCTGACGATTTTATTATCGATGGTGGCCATGTATCGGCCGGTTTTCTCCTGGAATCTGTTGTGTGAATTCTTACACATCGCTGTTGTCGCAAAAAAACACCACGCTTTCCGTCAACATTGCGTTCCGGCAACATAATTCGGAAGCACGGGGACTTACTACATCCGCATCCAAAAATCTGCGACTTCATGATTCAGCGGGTCTGCGGCCCCCCATTTCTCGGGACAAACACGGGCAAACGACTCTGCGGAGTCGATTTTGGGAGAATTCTGGAAGATTTTTTTGTTTTTTGGATAGTCTTTGCGAACCTTTCTGGGCGATCCTATGTCTAACAGGCATCGGAGAAGTTCCGCTGGCGGTTCGTGCTTCGCACAACAGTCCCTCACACTTTTTTGAACCGAATGATCTGTCGGCAACAATGGAGTTGTCGACAACAATTCTCGCCGCCACTGTGCGGCGTAACACATGGACCGACAGACCCATTTACGGGCGCGGGACAAATTTGGAGGCAGAACAATGCTGCTGAACACAACGATTCATGCTCTGGTTGCATCTTCACAGGCCGTCGCGGCCCATGTGATTGCCGGGCTGTTCGTGGGTTCTGTCTCCCCCGCGGTATTTGCAGTGGTGCCGAAACAGGAACGCATAATGCGCTCGATGCGCTGGCGTTGTCTGTACGGACAACCGACAGGCGATACGACGCAGTGTTGTGGAGCATCCTCCAAACGCTGCCAAAGTTCGCTAAGTCGCCTCAGTTCGAGATTACTCTCGAATCTGATGCGGGCCTTGAATCAGGGCTCAGGTTGTCTGACCGGTACCAGCGGTAGAAGCTGACGAGCACCAAGCTCCCCGTCTTCGGACGAAATCAGAACTTCTTCCGCTCGAACCGCTCGAAGTGAGTGGCACGCGTCGTGCTCCTCATTCCCTTCGTGTGAGTTTCCGAGGCCTTCGCTGTTTCCGCAGCGTTTGATTGCCTCGCACTCACGGTTGTTCCTGCGAAGTTTCCCTTCACGACTCATCCGTTTCTGCCACTGGCGAACCCCCGGATTTGTGTTCGTGATTTTTCAGACTGGAGTCTGACTGATATGACTAATTCTGCTTTGACGACTGATTCATTGACCCCTTTAGTTTTGCGAGCCCAGTCCGGTGATCGGGATGCGTTCAGCGATCTCGTTGTGCTGTTCGAATCCCGCATCTACGGGATCGTGATGCAGCGATTGCGAAACACAGCCGAAGCGGAT
>JANPHT010000131.1:0-1925 GCA_031424595.1 Planctomycetota bacterium | reverse complement strand
GGCCGTGAATCAGCTTGAATTCGCGCGGTCCGAGACGAGCATGGAGTCCCGCTAAATACTCGACTCTGTATTTCATGACTTCAGCCACGACCTGGACGTTCGGATGCTGCTTCAAGTCTTCAGACATCTCCAGCACGTCCGGGCGCTGCTTAACCAACTCCTGAGCCGCCTCATAATCGGGTGGATACACCTGATCGAATTCGGTCGGTTTCTTTGGTCCCATTGCAATACTCCGGCCCGCGGTCGTCTGTTGATTCTGCTGTTCAATTTGCTCTGGAGGAAGAATTCTTAGAACTCCCTCCGTAAACATCTCGCGCACCCAGGTAGTTAACCAGTGGGGAATCGCAGCGTGATGAATTCAAGTGGTTCCTGCAAGTAAGCCTGACATCTCGGCTGCGGCAACGCACCGTCGAATGCTTCTCAACCAGGGACTCGTGCAGATGCGTGAACATTCCATCGTTGAATCGCCCCGAACCGAACTCGCCCGCATCTTCGCCCACGCCATTCTCCGGCTGCACCGACGATCCGCCTTGATTCCGGCTGACTCTCCGAAACTCTCGCCAGACTGCCTTGAGATCTCCTCGGAGAAGTGCGTCACTGTGGTCCCCGCGGGTTTACAGAAATCCTCTCAACGCAAAGGAGCGAAATGATGACGCAAAGCCTCGCAAAACAACTGGCCGCATTGGAATCCATGACCATGGTCGACCTCAAACGAAAGTACTTCGAACTGTTCGGCGACGAAACGAAAACAGGCAATCGGACATGGTTGGTCCGCCGGATCGCCTGGCGACTCCAGGCCAACGTACATGGCGGTCTCTCAGAACGAGCCCGCCAACGGGCTGCCGAGCTGGCGAATGAATCAGACCTGCGGCTTTCACCGCCCAAAGAACGGTCTACGACTTCAGGGGGAGCCCCAACAGCGGTAGGCACGGTCAGGTTTGATACGGAGTCCCGTACCCCGCTGTCCGGAACAGTACTGGTGCGCAAATACAAAGGCCGAGACCTTCAGGTCCGAGTGCTCGAGAACGGGTTTGAGTATCAGGGCGAGGTTTACAAATCCCTGTCAGCGGTCGCGAAGTTCATTACCGGCTCGCACTGCAACGGGTTTCTGTTCTTCAAACTGAAGAGGAGCGAAAAGAATGGCTAAGCCCGCGTCACGAAACGTTACGAACGAAAGAAAGGTTGTGCGTTGTGCTGTCTACACCCGCAAATCCTCGGAAGACGGACTTGAGCAGGAATTCAATTCCCTGGACGCCCAGCGAGAATCCGGCGAGGCGTATATCAAGAGCCAGGCTTCCGAGGGCTGGGTACTGATTCCAGAGATGTACGACGACGGAGGATTCACTGGCGGCAACATGGAACGTCCAGGGCTGCGGCGATTGATGTTGGACATTGAAGCAGGAAGAGTCGACTGCGTTGTGGTCTACAAGGTGGATCGATTAAGCAGATCTCTCCTGGACTTTGCCAGGATGATGTCAGCGTTCGACGAGCACAAGATTGCCTTCGTGTCGGTGACCCAGCAGTTCAATACGGCCAATTCGATGGGACGCCTGATGCTGAACGTCCTGCTGTCTTTTGCACAGTTCGAACGGGAGATCATCTCGGAGCGAACTCGGGACAAGATCGCTGCTACTCGCCGCAAGGGGAAATGGACAGGCGGGATGCCGCTGCTGGGATACAACGTGGAACAACCAGGATCCAAGCTGGTTATCAACGAGACGGAGGCGGCGCAGATCCGGCAGATTTTCCAACTGTACCTCGAACATCGCACGCTGCTGAAAGTTGTGAAGATTCTTAGTGAGCGCGGCTGGCACAACAAGTGTTGGACGACCCGCAAAGACACCCGGCGTGGAGGGCTGCCGTTCACGAAGACCTCGCTCCACAACTTATTGACGAACCCCACTTACCTGGGGAAGGTGAAGTAC
>JANPHT010000130.1:0-4853 GCA_031424595.1 Planctomycetota bacterium | reverse complement strand
CTGCCCCACGTCACAGCACCCGCATTCACGGCCCCGCCGCCATTCCAGCTCGGGCTGACGACGACGTAGTTGCCGTTGGTCAGCACCGTGACGCCAACGTTCCCGACTTGGTCACTCGCGGTGGAGCCGACGAGGCTGTTGAGACTGGTAACCGCGCCGCTCACCCCCGTCGTGTCTCAGCCAAACGTCACGGCACCCGCTTCCGCGGCCCCGGCACCATTCCAGCTCGGGCTGACGACGACGTAGTTGCCGTTGGTCAGCACCGTGACGCCACCGTTGCCGACTTGGTCACTGGCGGTGGAGCCGACGAGGCTGTTGGCACTGCTGACCACGCCGCTGACCCCCGTCGTGCCGTCGCCAAACGTCGCGGCCCCCGCATCCACAGCCCCGACGCCATCCCAGAGCACGCTGCCGACGACGTAGTTGCCGTTGGTCAGCGCCGTGATGCCACTGATGCCGACTTGGTCACTCAAGGTGGAACCGACAAGGCTGTTGGCACTGCTGACAACGCCGCTCACCCCCAGCGTGCCGCTGCCAAACGTCACCGCCCCCGCATTCGCGGTCCCGCCGTTGCCCCAGCTCGGGCTGCTAACGACGTAGTTGCCGTTGGTCAGAGCCGTGATGCCACTGCTGCCGACGTTGTCATTCACAGTGGAGCCGATGAGCGTGCTGATCAGGGCACCGGTCGAACCGTTGAACAGGTAGACCGCCCCGGCATCCGTCCCGCCGGCATCGTCGTACGGCGATGTGATGACCACGTTGCCGGTACTGAGCGCGACCACGGTCGCACCGAACTGATTCTCCGCCGCCGGATTGGGATCGACAAACTCCGGAAACGCTGCCGACAGCAATAGCCGCGATTCCAGATGCTCCACCAAACCCGGGTAGAACGACATCTGTCGGTCGTCCCGACGCCTCCGAGGCCGCGTCGGACGCTCGATCAAACGATGTTCAAACGATGTTCAAACGACTTCAACCAGGAAGTGAGTGGTAGCACGGAGGTTTTCTTTCAAAGAATGGAAACGCGATTGTGTTCGGTACTGGAATGGGAAAGTCATACCCGCCACCCCTGCGGTGAGTCCGCCTGGCAATCGAAAAACATTCAAACGGGCTATGGATAATAATAGCCAATACTGGGAAGTGACCGTATGCGACTCCCTGACCATCCACAAGCAGGAACAGTCGCCGTTACGCAGAGTTTCAGAGAATCGACTCGGCACAGAATCGACAGCGTTCCGCCTGCGTCACACTGCCCCGCTGCGTGGCAGATTCGCTGTCCAGTTAATCACACCGTGGACGAGTCAAACAGCATTCGTCCACGCGATTAAGTGGTCCAGCATCTTCCTTCCTGCTCCGTCAGAAATCGCCTTTTGCGCCACATTGACACCTTCAGTCAGCTTACTGACTCTCTCACAGGCCAACAGTGCGGCCGCTGTATTGGCCACGACCATGGACGCTGGCACAGGCAACGTGCCTTCAAAGACCGAACGAATGACTGCGCCACTTTCCGCGGCCGAGTTGACCTGTAAATCAGCCACTCGGCATTCAGGCAGACCAAAAGAATCGGCTGTCCAGGAATGGCGACAAAGCTTGCCTTGCGTGATTTCAAAGGCGAGCGTAGTTCCCCAGAGAGACACCTCATCCAGTTCATCATTCCCGCACACAACGATCGACTTTCGCCCTCCCAACGCAGCCAATGCCGAGGCCAGCAGCTCGGCTCGAGCAAATGAACTTGCTCCAAGCAACTGATATTCCGCTCCGGCCGGATTGGTCAGCGGACCCAGCAGATTAAAAATTGTCGGAAAGCCCAATTGCTTCCTCACCGGGGCCGCATGCTTCATAGCGCCGTGAACCAACGGCGCGAAACAGAAGGCGATGCCCACCTCGTCCAGACATCGACCAGCCGCTTCAGGAGTCAGCGAGATATTCACTCCAAGGGCTTCCAGAACATCCGCCGAGCCGCTGGAACTGGACACACTGCGGTTGCCATGCTTGGCCACTGGAACTCCACAGGCTGCGGAAAGAATTGCGGTGGCGGTACTGATATTAAAGGTATGAAGACGATCCCCGCCGGTGCCGCACGTGTCCAGCAACGGACTGCGTTTTGTCACAATCGGCGTTGCCCGACGTCGCATGGCTCTCGCTGCACCGACGATTTCATCGGCCGTGGGGCCTTTGCTGGCCATGGCGGTGAGAAACGACGAGATATCAACCGGATCACACTCGCCGTCCATAATCGCACCGATGCATTGGCAGGTCTCGGTATCGGACAAGTTCTGCTTGTTCAGAAGGTGTTGAACAGCGGTTTTCAGGATCTCGTGCATTTTTTACCCGCCAGAATCGGTCATTCAGAAGGAAATCCGGAGGCTGCTGCCGGAGTCAGTAGAATCATTTCCAATGGCAACCAACAATCATCAACCGAGCATGAACTCAGGAAGTCGTGTTGTACTCAATTACAGACCCGCTCCGAACTGAAGGGGCAGGATTCTACAATGGGCGGCGATGACTTAACACATGACGAGCCCGTCGGAGAACTGGAAATCGAAGGTTCCGAGACGGCTTGTTCCTATTTGCCCGGGCAAACGGCACGAATGACGTACCGACTGGCTTACAGGCTGACAGAATCTCGCTACGAGCAGTTGCTGTCTCGCGGTTGGCGTCGTTTCGGGCGCACTCTGTTTCGGCCCAACTGCTCCGCATGTGCGGCCTGTCAAAGTCTGCGAGTGGTCCTGGCTGATTTTACAGCGTCGAAGAGTCAGCGGCGAATTGTGTCAAAGGCTCCGGAAATCTCGTTGACGATTCAAAAGCCCACGGTCAGCGCGGAGCATCTTGCACTCTACAACCGCTATCATCTGGACATGCATCATCGTCGGCAATGGCCGTTTCGCGAGATCGACTCGGACCACTATTTCGACTCCTTCCTTGATGGCCACTTTTCGTTTGCGAGGGAGTTTCAATATCGCCATGACGGAAAGCTGATCGGACTTGGACTGGTGGATATGACGCGGTCCGTCATGTCCAGCATCTACTTCTTCCACGATCCGGATTGGCGGGATGTTGCCCTGGGAACCTATTCTGTCTTACGTGAGATCGAAGTCGGAAAGACGCAGGGCTGTCAATGGCTTTACATGGGGTATTATATTCGCGACTGCGGTTCGATGAATTACAAGAATCGATTTCGACCAAACCAAATTCTGGAGAAGTCTGTTGCCGATGAACAGCTCCCGGACTGGCCAACACAAGTCGAATAAGCTTCGTTTGCTTTTCGGTAATCGTCGTCTGCGAAAAAATCGCAGTGAATGTTGGCCCTGTTTGGCGGTTAGTTCGCGGTAGTAGCTGCTATCGAGGTTGTGTCAAAAGCGATGGCCGCGAATGTAAGTCTTACAATTCCGCTCAGCTGAAAGATTTCAGCGCGGCAGGTTCGGCCGAACTGGTGTTGTGGTTCGGCGGAAGCTGCTGTTAGTCTTCTGACGTTTGAACGAGTTCCGACTGTTTCTCGCGTTTCCAGTTCTTCCCGTCTCTGTGACAGCAATGATGATCACCACATCTCTGCGATTGCAATTCTCGCGTTCCCGACAGTTCTTCTGTGGTGGTCAGGCTTTCGTTCAGGTTGCTGTGTCTGCACTCCTGCTGGTCACAGCTTCGGGCTGTATGAACGCACAGAATACAAGATTTCCGTCGTGGTATTCGTGGTATCCGGGTGCAGAGAACGAAGCCTATGAGCGACAGGATCCGTTCCCGGACCCCGACATTGGCCCGTCGCTTGACTCAAGCCCACGCGGCTACGACCGTCCTAGAAGTGAGGCTCGAAGGGCTGCCGAGCAACGCATGTTCCAGGGCGTACCTGTGGGACCCGAGAGTGTTCGTCCGGGTGTGCCGCAAGGCGGGCTGCGGAAGAACCGCGCAGTTTACTGACGCGTTTTTCGAAGGATGAGGCCAATGGTGCCCTCGGATTCACGAACAGCCGGTTATCAACGGTGGCAGAAATTGGGATTTCTTCATTGGAGAGTTGCTGCCGACGTTTTACAGCAATTGATCCCGGACGGCCTGACGATTGAAACGTTCGACGGTAGTGGCTGGCTCGGATTGGTTCCGTTTTCGATGGAGCGAATTCGCCCCTGGTGGTTTCCGCCCGTCCCTGGCATTTCCTGGTTCCTCGAAACGAATGTGCGAACCTATGTTGTTGATGAACGCGGTATTCGCGGAGTGTGGTTTTTTAGTCTCGATGCCAATAAGCAACTTGCCGTGTCTGTGGCTCGCAGTTTTTGGCATCTGCCCTACAAAATGGCTTCGATGAAGTTGTCCGAGATGCCACGGCCTGACGGAACTTCGCGAGTCGATTACGAAGGCGAACGCCTTGACAGCCCTTCTGCCGGTTACTCGGTTTCTCTTGGCCTTAAGCTGCGTGACGTCGGTGTTCCGGCAACGCCTGGTTCACTCGACCACTTTCTGGTCGAACGGTATATCCTCTTCGCGCTGAACGGCAAGGGAAGATTGATGACTGGCGAGGTGCATCATGAGCCTTATCAGCTTCGGCCGGTGCATCACTGCAGGGTTGTGCAGACATTGACGACGGCGATGGGATGCGACAATTTGCCGACAGTCCCTGATCACGTGGTGTTTTCCGACGGTGTTGATGTGCGAGTTTCGCCGCTGACGATCGTCTGAGCCCTGCGAATCTGGATTGCTTCTCCATTTCGAAAATGCCACAGTCCGGTGCGAACACGCCTTCGACTTTCAGGGTCACTGCATCCATGCTTCACGTGAACGATCAAATCCAGATTCCCAACACGGAGTTTCAGTTCGCCTTCGCACGAAGTGGAGGTCCGGGCGGCCAGAACGTGAACAAGGTC
>JANPHT010000129.1:0-16745 GCA_031424595.1 Planctomycetota bacterium | reverse complement strand
TGGAAATAAATTGAACATTGTGATTTAATGGACAATCAGAATGTCGCCTTAGTTCCCAATCCCCTAATGCCCTGTCTTTATTCACAATTGGCGCATCCCCCCGATGGCTGTTTTCGCAAGGTGTTTAGCAATATTGCTTTGTGCCGAAATGATTCTGGTTGGCTGTTCTGATGCCGAACAGGAAAAGGAGCGTGCTCGCGCTGAGAATGAGTCTGCGGTTATGCGGGCGTATCGCCGCAAAGAGATTGATGCTGAACTGCAACAGGACGATAAACGTCGTGCCAGTCAGAGGAAACGAATCCGCACGGACTCAGGATTTCAGTCTGAGTCCCCCGCCGCTCAACTTGTCGAGGACTCAGCGCCGGCAAATCACAAGCAGACTCAAGCGTCCTTATCCAGCTTGATGACGGCCATTGTTGAAAATGATTCCAGCACCGTCAGGAAAATCCTATCCCATGGTATGGATGCAAACGGCCAGGACAATGACGATGCCACGCCGCTCGTTTTAGCTGCAGGACTGGGCCACAACGAAATCGTCAAATCGCTCATTGAGGCCGGCGCTGATGTTAACAAAGTAGCCAGGACCGACGTTTCACCACTCCACGCAAGTGCGTTGGGCGGTCATCTTGAGGTTGTGAAAACACTGCGGACGAACGGTGCTGATCTTGAGCAGACCACTCACAGTGGCGTCACGCCATTGTTCGCCGCCCTTGTCAGCAAAAACGAGGATGTCGCTTTGTATTTGCTTGATGAGGGCGCCAGTCCGCGCGCCCAAAATGCTGTCGGGACAACCGTTCTGGATTTTGCTCGCAGACAGAAACTGACAAGGGTTATAGCCCGCATCAATTCAAAAGAAGACGGATCAACCGCCGCGACCTCAGAGGATGCCTCTGACGCAAAAGGAAAAGAAGATTCGCCAGTTCCGTCATGGCCATTACAAACGGACACTGGCAATCCAAACGACGCTGAATACGTCATTTTTCCATCCGCCGGACTGAAGCTTCTACGACCCGACGGATTTGCCGACGCCGAGAGGTTTGACGGATTTCAACAGGAGGAATCGCAAGCCTCAGTTCTCGTGGCAATGATTCCCGGTCCTTTCAAAGAATCGACGAGTGAGTTGACGGAAGTGCGCATGAAGTCCAGCGAAATGCGGCTTAAGAGCAGACAATCTTTTGAACATCACGGGCAGTCAGCAATCCTCCTGAACGTCACTCAGACCGCCAATCGAATCGAATACGAAAAGTGGTTGTTTGCCTTTGGCGACGAAAAAGAAACTCGGTTGGTTACGGCAACGTTTCCCAAAAGCAAAGGCTCACAGCTATCCGAATTACTGAAGTCTGCCGTGCTCAGTGCAAAATTGAATTCTCCTGTCGCTGAGCCAACTCCATCAGAGGGGACGACCCCACAACGCTTATTCACGATAAGATCGTCGGGAGCATTGAAGCAAGTCGAGAACTTTTCGATTGGGAAAGGGCTGTGCTTCACGCAAGACGGAAAAATCCCCACGTCGTCGCCTCAAGCACCCCTCTTTGTCGCAGTTCCGTCGTTTGACACGGCTCTTCCGAAAAGCCGCGAGGCCTATGCTCGTCAGCGTTTGCTTCAGGCGGACCAGTTCCGCATTAAAAAGATCAAGCTTACTGGTCAAATTGAAGTCGATGGTCTGGAAGGCGTCGAAGCGATTGCCACCGCCACCGACAATGAATCGGGTACGGGATTGCTCGTCTATCAGGTCATGTTGTTTGAGGATGGTTCTTACATTCTCATGCAGGCAATCGTGGGCGAGGAGTCATCGAATGAAATGCTTGAGGAATTCAAGCTGATGGCGCGAAGCCTTAAACGACTTTGACGCTTTGGATGCAGATCCGGGAGCACGTCAGCGGGCGTCAGATTCACGTGTCCGGATTGGTTGCTGCGTGTGAAACGTCACAATGCCATTCCGCCCTGCATTGGTACGAATTCATCTGCCGACACTGTGTAAGCATTAAACGGAGTGGAGTCACTTCCGGAGAATCTGTATGCACCGAACATTGCTTGAGGTCGGACTTCGGCGAGCACTCTTCATTCGTGAAGAATGGCTCGCTGCGCATGAGCTTGAGGATGCGTGCAGATTGCTCTACGTGAGTGATATACATCTGCGAGCGGCCCGAACAACGAGGCTCAGTCAACAAGTTTTGGAATCCGTGTGTCGGTCGTCGCCCGATGTCATTCTGCTCGGCGGCGATCTTGTGGACAGAGCATCCGAATTGGGCAGGCTGACAGATCTGATAGGATCAATGAGTGAGCATGCTCCCGTTCTGGCGATTGGCGGAAACCATGATCAACGTATCGGGCTTGGTCGAGTTCGCCAGTCTGTAATTGACGGAGGAGGTCGATGGATCCATCAGGAGACGGCCATCGTAACACACCGCACACGGACAATTGCTGTCTCGGGCCCGGAGGCGGCTGAACTGACCAACACCGAAAATAGCGATGTTCGCGTCCTGTGTGCGCACAACCCGCGAATCTGGAAGTCTCACAAAGATTCCGGTTACGATCTGATTCTTACCGGGCATCTGCACGGTTGCCAGATCGTGGCCTTTGAATTCCGTAACCGCCTTTTCCCTGGCGCATTATTCTATCCCTATTGCTATCATCGTCACCAACATGGAGCAACTCATCTGGTGGTCAGCCGAGGAGTCAGCGATCTCGTACCAATCCGGTGGCGTTGCCCCAGGGAAGTCGTGTTGTGTTTTGTCTGAACTGCGATTCTCACGGGCGGGGGCGTAGAAATGCCGAAGAATCACCGCAAGTACCTGGCGAGACTTCGTGGCCAATTCGTCGAATGCCTCATTGCCACGAAATGCTCCATCAGATTGTTGCCGCTCCTGCTCTCGGATCGCCCTGGCACTCCATTGAGATTATTGTGCGTCATGGCGTTCGACACCTGGCATACGGTGCGCTTCGGAAGCTGCCTGGCACCAGAACGCGTGCGAACACTATGCTCGTTTCTTGATTTTGCGGCATGTGCCAACGCGGCTGTGGATTACAAGAGTTTTCGGCCTGCAGATTTTGAGCGGTTTCAAGAGCAACTCGAAGCGACTGGCATTCGCGAGTTCATCGGTGATTATCTGCGCAGGCTCTATGACATCGAACAGCAGCGACCGTCTCCTTGTGACGACGAGCACCAGTTTGAAACCGTCCGCCGGTACCGTGAGGCTGTTGTACAACTCTCAATGGGTGCAGTCAGATCCGTCGCTTGTGGTCATCAACGCCTTGACGATCTCACGTGTCAGACGGATGATGACGAAGGCCCCGAAATCCTCTTCCGGATCGTAATGCTGTGTCAAATCATCGACGACGTCGCGGACTATTCGAATGATCTTTCGCTTCATCTGCCAAGTTTTCTGACTTCGCTCAGATCTCTCACGCAGGCAATCAATCTGACTCAGAATGCTGTGCGAGAATACTCCTGCCCACGGCCGCTAACGGGATCGAATCCGTACTTTCCATTTCGATTGGCATTGGCCGCCGTGTCTGCATTTACGCAAGTGACGCTGATAGCAATTCGCTGCCGAAATCACTTTTCAAGATGGGTACCCTGGTCCCAACCCATCTCGGCACCGCTCATTGCCACGCAACAATTATCAGGTGAATGCGGACCACGATGTCCCAACAAATTATCTCCTCGCATAATCTCCACAGATTGAGGATCCACTCAGAGCTGTCACACTCTCGCATGAAAAACATCATTCGCGACATTATTTATAATAACGCAAATATCGCTATTGCCGTTTATTATTCGAGTGCTACTGTTGCGGCTGTACTGGCCACAGCAGTTCGCTGCAGAGCCAGTTTGATACATACGGATGACTCATTGTAGAGCACCTTTGCCGCGAATTTCACAGCGGTTTTGGGGGCTTGATAAAAAGTAAGCCGACGAGTGGGAATACGAAAAACGTATTCCTGCACGTCGGCTTTTTTTTTGCTCGTAACGGTGGATGAGTGTGCGCGCGGTGTGGATCGTGCATTGGCAGATGTCCTGCTCAATGCGTTTTGAATAGGAACAAACGCTGGTCGTTTGAAGGAGTACAAGATGCGTCGATTAATGGGTGTTCGTGCAGAAATCACTGGTGAAAATGGAACTGCGACGACGGGATTATCTTTCCGTCAAGCCGGGATCGTGTTTGCCGCTGGCGTTATGTGCATGTCATCGCAGGCATTCGCACAGAATCAGGGCAAGTCGGAAGAAACGAAGGAAGCCAACGTCGAAAAAGTACACGTTGAAAAAGTCCACGCGGGTGAAACGGTGCTGCCGGAATGCATGGAAAAGCTGAAGCTTTCCGCAGAACAGCAGTCAAAGGCCAAAGAGATCATTGGGTCTTACGACAAGAAGCTCGATGCGGTCTGGACACAGTTCGGGGCCAAATACATGGCCACAATTCGTACAGAATGTCTGCTTCTGGCAGCCATTGAAGATGGGCTGACAGAAACACAGCGGACGGCTGTCCATGCACAGCGACGTCAGATTGCGCATGCGGAAAAAGCTTTGGAAGGAACCAATTCAAAGACTAACCAGTCCACCGAGAAACCAGCGGATGCCGTTGAGCAGGTTGTGGAGGGGGCAGGGATTTCGTTGACTACGGAGCAGGAAACGGCCGCAGAAAAGGTTCAGCAGAACTATTCAAGCCACCTTCGATCGCTCAACCGGGATATCGAAGGGCTTCACAATCGCCTTGTTTCGCTCGAAGCCGACAAATTGGTGGAACTGGAAAAGGTCCTGACAAAGGCTCAACTGACGCAGTTGCGTGAGAGTCGTCAAATGACCAGCGGAGCACCCAAAGTCACTTCCATCGAAAAGCCCGCTCGAATCGCTGAATAGTTCTTCAGCACGTTAATTCCGCAGCGTCTGGCTCTCCGGGGCCAGACGGCTGTTTTCGTCGTCATTCTTCGAAATGACGACCACGATCAATCAACCACAAAGGATTTATCATGACACATTTGCTACGGGAATCGACGACGCGAAACGCAGTCGTTGCCGGAGTGGCCGCTCTGTGCGTTCTATTCATGGCCACAAGTCATACCGCTGCAGCTCCCTCGGGAGACCGATTCAGTATCGGCTTCGGCAACCGCTTTGGTGGTTACTCGATGAATGGTCGCGGGCAATATGGGTACAACAATGGCATTCGATTCGGAAACTATGGTAACCGACAAAACAGCTTTCCGCTCTATGGCACGGGTCCATACGGATATGGAAACTCGGGGTATTCAGGATGGAACCCGAACTACAATACCTATTCACCGTACAACTCAAATTACTACAACCCGTATTCAACATGGAGCTATTCTCCATACGGTTACGGAATTCAGCAGTCGTACGGATATTAAGCATCGCTTGAGAAATAGCTGTCCGATATGAAGTGAGCGGCAAGGCGTTAGCCCAATGGGACTCGCTCTGTAGTGGAACGCGCCAGGCGTTTCGGCGGGGGGGCCTGAAAAAACCGAATTCCGAAAGCCGTGGTGGCTTCCGCTACAACGATTCCCTTGCCGCTCATTTATTGATCGAGCCATGCTTAGCACGCGAATCGATACAGAGTCCTCTGGTTCGCCAGATTATGGTTTTCGTGCGTTCGGCCGCCGTTTGCATTCTGCATGCAAACTATAAGTCGATCATGACTTCGACAAGAGCAATTCTGAATATGAGTTGGTCGCGCGCTGATAGTGTGCAGCCCATGGACAGGAACTGCATCGACTATTGTCAAAAGCAACTGCTTCTGGCGTGGCGGCACGATTCACGTAATCGCGGGTTCAGAAACAGAGATTTGAAATGCAAAAAATTGGTTTTCCGTGTACGAAGTCCCGGATCGCCGGAGTTCCACCGTCAAGGCACGTCTGCAGCGGATTCACGTTGATTGAATTACTGGTTGTGATAGCAATTATCTCAGTACTGATTGGCCTTCTGCTTCCCGCTGTGCAAAGTGCCCGGGAATCTGCGAGAAGGGTCCAGTGTCAATCGAATCTGAAGCAGATGGGGACAGGCTTGCAGGGATTTCACAGCACTCACAATCTGTTTCCGGCAGGAAAGCTGGACCTGAAGAGGCTCGGCCATTCGTGGTGCACGTTTCTGTTGCCTTATCTGGAGCAGGATGCACTATTTCGTCGGTTCGATATGTCGAGGTCATGGAAGGATGCCGCAGGTAATCTGGCCGCGTCCGACTTCTCATTGGCGCTGTTTCGTTGTGCCTCGTCTCCCGGTGAATTCGTGGGAGGGATCGACTATTGCGGAATTACTGGGGGAACACAGGGTGGATTGCCCTTTGGCGACGGTCGAGACGAAGCACTTGGGTCTGGTGTGCTGGTCACGGTGAGTGAGGCCACTCCGTCATTCGTGTCGTTTCGTGACATTATTGATGGAACATCAAACACCATTTGCATTTCTGAATCTGTGGGACGCAACGACGACACCGGGCGCTGGGCCTCCGGAGACAATCTTGTTGCTACCGACGTCAATCCGGTGAATACGCCGGGGAAGCTGTCGAGCTTTCATACCACCGGCGTTTATGCACTTCGTGCTGACGGAAGCGTCGGATTCATTTCCAGCAGCATCGACTTGGCGGTTCTTGGCGCGTTATCGACTCGAAACGGCAGCGAGATCCCCAGCCTCTGAACACGGCGCTCAGTCGCGCCAGACGGTGCAGCTTCGTTCATTGCCAACAACAACGAGCGGCTTCGGCCACGTGCTGTCCCAAAGAATTGTGTGCATGATTGAAAGTTCGGCGATGGACTGTCGGACACTTTATGAAAGGATTCGCATCTTGTGGACTGGAACAAAAGGAAGAAATGAAATGTTACGAAATGTGATGATGTTTGCGATGGCATTGACGCTCATGAGTAGTCAGGCTTTTGCTGGGGGAGGAGGCAAGAACAACGGCACGCTGGTCGTCACGAATGCTTCTGCATTACCCCAGGCGAATGTCGCTATTGTGATTGATCCTCCAGCAGCATGGGCTGCGTGGGTTGCGCCGTTTACTGCAGCACAAAAGGCTGCACTTACTAAGCGCGCGACAGTCGTGGCGCCTGGTGGATCGCATTCGTTTGCGGTCAAGAAGGGGTCTCATAGGGTTCTCGCTGTGAATAGCGTGACTGAGCTTTACACATTGACCAGCGTCACCATTGTCGATAAGCAGACAACGAGCATCACGGTCACACCATAACGACTGGATGGTAATCTGGCACCCAGTTGCCGTAATCAGAGCCTGCGAATTCAGCGATGAATTCGCAGGCTTTCTGTACGTCCATCCAAAGTCCCGCGAGTTCTTATCACAATCATTCACTGCTCGGCCTCATCGGGTTAAGAGTATTCGGGAAATTTCCGTGGACGATCAACTCATCGCTGAAACGGTTGCCCTCAGAACAGAAGGATCATCCAGCCTCGCACAATCATCCAGCCATTTCTGGCATGTGAGTGTATCGGGTGCATGCGGAGCGTTGCTGGGGCTGTGTTGGCTGCAGTTGCCGGGGCTCATGACAGCCACGATGGCCTGGTCGCTTTGGACGCTCATTCTGTTGTTCGCAACGAGTGGCTCGGCGCGATTCAGCGCTGCAAAATGGTTCACAGCAGGAATGGCAGTGCGGGCTGTGGCGTTTCAATGGATTCCCAGTGTTGTGGCGGAGAACTTTGATATTGCCTATCCGGTGGCTGTGGTGTTTTTTGTCGTCATGATTGCGTTCGAATCTGCGACCTGGGCATTGTTGGGAGTTGTCGCCTTCTATGCATTTCACAAACGGACGGTGTCGATCTGGGTTATTCCCTCGCTGGTCATTGCCTTTGACCATTTCTGGCCTCGCGTGTTTCCATGGACGATGGCTCACATGCTCGTGGGCTCCGATACTTTGTCGCAGACCGTGGATCTTGGCGGGACTCTGGGATTGACCTGGCTGATGACCGGTGTCTCCTGCGCGATCGTGATGGCGGTCAATCGATGGCATCGAAGAAATAGTCCTGCCTCATTTTCTCCCCAGGCCGAGCGGACCCGTACGGACGCAGCGTTTGCCCCAACTATGTTTGTGCTGATCACTGCGGCAGTGATTTATGGTGCGTGGAGTGAATCTCGCTGGAAATTGGGCGTCCGTCAATTGAAAGAGATTCACGTTGCTGCCGTGCAGGTCAATTCCTCCTTTGTGAGGGCCGAAGAACGACTGCGCGAATTGTCACTGAAGCTTTCACCGCCGCCAGACCTGGTGATCTGGCCGGAATCGTCCCTTGGCGTGTATAGCGATCAGCTGGATAATCTGGCCAACGAAGACGATGTGTATAGCCTGTCTCGAGAGCCTCATTGTTCACTCCCGGGCTTTGCAATTCCCGGAACCGTGTTACTGGCCTGTGGAGTGACGTTTGCTGACGGTGCTGCCGAAGACGGCCCGTACCGAAATACGTCACTGTTGATCGACGAGCGTCATGCCATCATTGGAACGTACACAAAGCGCTCGTTGCTTCCATTTGGGGAGTATGTCCCGGGCCAGTCCCTGTTTCCTGCGCTGCGTCATTTGGCGAACATCGACATCATTCGCGAATCCGGAAATCACAGCCGCCCAATGATCACGCCCTCGGGGCTAAAAATCGGCGGAATGGTCTGCTACGACGATATCAATCCGGCCCATGCGCGAGAGACTGTCGCCGAGGGAGCAGAACTTCTGACGGTGCAGGTCAATGCTGCGGACTATGACAATCCGGTTGCATTACGACAGCATTTTCTTCTGGCAAGGCTGAGAGCCATCGAAAATCGCAGGTACTTTATTCGTTGCGCATCAACTGGCATTACGTGCATCATCGCGCCGTGGGGCGAAGTGCTGGCAGAATGTGAGCCACAGACCGAGGCCGTAGCGTCGGGAACCATTCATCCGATCAATGAACGATCAGTCTATAACTGCCTTGGAGCCTGGCCGGTGTACTTCAGTGTCCTGGCCATCGCATGCGGTGTCCCGTGGAGAAATCGCCGAATGAAAATCACTGACGGTCGCGGATTATCGGGTCCGGTATAGACTTAAATAAAAATCGTCCGCCCACGCTCGCGCGTTCCGGCGGCGAAAGAGAGGAAGGTGCCTGGCACCGAGATTCCTGGGACGTTCCAGCAAAAGATTGCGTGTTTGAGATCCGGGAAGTCGCCGTCGACAATGCCATCGAATGATATTTGGTGATCAGTCGGCTCGGCGTTTAAGCAATTGTTTTATTCGCTGGCGGCTGATTCCGCACAGATGCAGGCAGCACCGAGTCACCTCTTTCCATCCGCGAATGCTGAACGGGCGATAGAGTACAGATCGCAGATACCAGTTCAAGGCCGTACGGTCATCTTTTTCCGCGACGAACCAGGCTGACGTCTGCCAGGCACGAGCGATCGCGGTCCGACGAACCAGCAACGATGTCCTGCGTGCGCGCGGGGAACGCAGCGCTTTCTCAACAACGTTGAGCCGGTCGCGACAGGTGCGATCATGATTGCGGGAATTCGATGTGGCTCGCCAGCGATAATGAGTCAGCGGTGTGGGAATTCCCTGGAACCGACAGCCGGATGCCGACATTTTCAACCAAAGATCCCAGTCACAGGTGGTCTTCAGAGATTCGTCATAAGCCCCAGACTGCAGAAATGCCTCGCGCCTCATCAGGACACTGGAATGAGTGATGAAGTTGTCCAGAACGAGGTCATCGAACACATCACCGGCAGGGCAATTACCGTTGGCAAACGTCCTGTTGTCCACTCGTGAAGAATCATCAATGTTCAGTGCTGCGGTGTAGATGACGTCAGCATTGTCAGCCTGGGCCAGTTGCTGGGCCAGCTTTTCCGGATGCCACAGGTCATCTGCATCAATCATGGCGATCCAGTGACTTCGGGAGATGCGAGCCGCTGCGTTGCGAGCCGCTGCGTGACCGGAGTTCT
The DNA here is from genome assembly GCA_031424595.1 of Planctomycetota bacterium. GTDB lineage: Bacteria > Planctomycetota > Planctomycetia > Planctomycetales > Planctomycetaceae > SXXK01. The sequence goes on along the minus strand of JANPHT010000129.1, from coordinate 6,834 downwards.
GTTGACGAAGAATGGTCAGGCGATCCGCGTAGGCTTCCAGAATCGCCAGAGTTGCATCCGTCGAGCCGTCGTCCACGACGATCAGTTCGAAGTCGGTCACGGTCTGAGCAAGTACAGACTCAATGGCCGCCTGAATGAAATTCTCACCGTTGTAGACCGGCATGACGATGCTGATCAGTGGCGGCAGTGTGTGTGACAATGCGATGGAGTTGCCGAAAGTCGTCGACGACACACGGGCGGAACGATTTTGTTGTTGCAGCAGACCTTGGTGATTCATTCTCGTGGGCCGAACAGAAAACGTTGACTTGCAGAATGCGGCGTTGCCGGGGCGGATTTATCAGCCTTCCGAAACATGAGTGACCCTTCAGATTCCTGATGAGAGGGCCAGGGATTCTTCCAGATGCATCATCACCAGAATTCGTGAGAACAGAACGGGGACCTCAGTTCCGAATTCACGATTGACCATCGCCTTGGCAAGACGCGGCAAAAGAAAGTCGCGTCGAATACAAGACTGCGAAGCGTTCCCGTGAATTGCCATTGAACACATATTTTTAGCAAATTTCCAAATCTTTGATCGCTTCTCGGGCACAGACCCTGACGACGTGGAAACATATTCGACCTGCGGCAACTCTGGATAAAACTGGTCGATCGCTTCACTATGAAATAAGCGACCTTTGAAGTATTCAAACGGCAGATTGATCAGCAGGTCAAAGATGGCATGGCTGAGGTACGGAGCCAGAATCTGTGTCTGCTGATTCAGCATTCCATAAGGGCACAAGGCCAGTTCACGGCGAACTCGATTGTAGAAAAAGAATGGAGCGGCCGGATTCGGAAGGTCGGCATACTGGTCCAGCTCCTGAGACAGACGCTTTACCGCGAGATCTCGATTCCAGCGCTCACGATATTGCGGTGTCAGACTTTTTCTGAGGTAACCGTCGTCAGCGAGCAGCCAGCCAGCGAGTTTCGCCAGTTCGCGTTTTCGAAACTGATCGAGCATCCTGTTGTCGTTGTAGACGCCACACGAAAAAATATCGCCGGCAATGCCATCCCAGGAGGCTGCAAACTTCTGCTCATTCAGCCAGCGGGCGACCGGAACCATCTGAGCATGTTCATCCGCACAGAAACTGGTCAGCAGGTCCTTCTGCATTTCGTCGGCAAACCGATCTTCGGATTGTTCGATTATGGTGTGCGGCAGTTTCAGAGCCGCTGTAATGCGTGACGCAATTTCCACGTCGGTACTTGGGCGTGGCGGTGCGGATCGAGCGGTAACAACCATCGACGGATTCCGGCCAGCTCGGACCAGCGCGTAAAGAATGTGGCGAGAATCTCGTCCGGCGGAAAGGGGCACACACATCCGCTCGGATACGTCCGGGACCATCGCTTCAACGACATCCTGAAAGCGAACGCCATACTCATGCACTGCCCGCTCTCGACTTAACGTCGAGACCGTTTCAGAAATCGGAGGTGCCAGAATCCGAATGGTGGGGGCTCCGTCGGACCATGTCAGTTCACTGCCTGCAGGCAAGAGTTGAATGGATCGAAACGGCGTATCGTTGCCAATGTAATATCCCAGCCGCACGAAGACCGAAACTGCAGCGTCGTCGAGATCCGTCGCTGCACCACCGCGAATCAGTGCCAGGGCCGACGTACTGACGCCGAAACCCGATGGAAGTTGAGCGTAGTAGATCGGGAGAAATCCAAATCGATCATTTCGTACCACCAGCTTTTGGCCGTCCCAGGCCCATTCGCCCCAAACTCCTTCCTCCTCGCTGATACCTGATCCCGAATAACGATAGCCCAGAGAGGCTGCAGACTTTCCGCTGGCGTTGATTGATCCGGAAGGCTGCCTTGAAAGAATCAGAGTGGCCTGGCGGTCGGGATTGGGGTGTAACATTATCGCTTGCTCAGGTTCGGTACGTAATTGCAGAGTGACTCCGGGGACTGAATGAAGTGTCTCACCTAAAGAGATACGGCCTGAACTGAGCAGATTAGGCGATTTTTGTTCACGGTTCGGGATTCGCATGTTGCCAAACATCATCATTCCGTCACAAACCGGACCGGCTGGGTGGCATTGGCTGCACTGCTAAACCGATTGAGCCAAATTCCGATAGGTGTGCCACTGGCTTTGCTGCTGGCAATAGATGTGCCGCTGGCGAGACGTGTACCACTAGGGATACGTGCGCCATTGGCTTTGCCAGTGCTCGGCTTTGTGTTTTGGCCTTTTCGACATGGAAGGGGATCACCGGAAATCAGTTCGACATTTCGAAGATGCTCGGCATCTGCACGAACTCACGTTGTCACGCCATAATTTTCCAAATCGGCTGAGCGCCTTCGACGCCGACAAGTGAATTGTCCAGGCCGCCGAAGAAGTAAGTCAGCTTGGCGGGATCCAGACCCAGTTGTTGTAGCACGGTGGCATGCATGTGCTTCACATGGAACACATCATCCACCGCTCGACTGCCGATTTCGTCGGTTGTCCCGACCGTCGTTCCGCCTTTGATTCCGCCGCCGGCCATCCACGTCGTGAAGCCATAGCTGTTATGGTCGCGACCACTACCGGTTGCGTATTCTGCGGTTGGCTGACGCCCAAACTCGCCGCCCCAGACAATCAAAGTGTCCTTTAAGAGACCACGTTCTTTAAGGTCTCTGATCAATCCGGCAATTGGCTTGTCGGTTTCTCCGGCGTGCAGATTGTGATTCGCTTCCATGTCCGAGTGAGCATCCCAGTTGTCATCATTGTGCGCGCCGCCCGAATAGATCTGAACAAAGCGAACACCGCGTTCCACCATGCGGCGAGCGAGCAGGCACTGCTTGCCGAACTTTTCAGTCTTCGGATCGCTCAGACCGTAAAGTTCCTGAGTGGCCTGTGTTTCCTGGGAGATATCCACCGCTTCCGGAGCCTGCGACTGCATCCGATATGCCAGTTCATAGCTGGCGATGCGGGCGGCCAGATTGCTGTTATCCGAGCGAGGGGCCAAGTGATCTTCATTATACTGTCGGAGTGTATCCAGCAGTCGACGCTGGGCACCTCCCGCAAGTTCCTGCGGGGGTGTCAGGTCGAGAATCGGATTTGCCCCGGAACGCATCACTGTGGCCTGATAAGTCGCCGGCATGTAGCCGCTGCTCCAGTTTTTGGAGCCGCTGATCGGACCACCGCGTGGATCGAGCATCACAACGAAGCCGGGCAGGTCTTCATTCACACTGCCAAGTCCGTAGTTGACCCAGGATCCGAGGCACGGATGTCCGCTCAGAATGCGGCCGGAATTCATCATCAGCATGGCCGAACCGTGAATCGGCGAATCGGCCGTCATCGAGTGGATGAACGCAATGTCATCGGCACACGTGCCGAGATTTGGAAACAGGTCACTGATCCACTTGCCGCACTGTCCATACTGCTTGAACTTCCAACGTGGTTCGACGATTCGTCCCTGATTTCGATGTCCGCCTCGACCGAAGGTCTTCACTTCGATCGTCTTGCCGTCCATGCCGTACATTGTCGGCTTGTAGTCGAACGTATCGACCTGGCTTGGTCCGCCGTACATGTACAGGAAAATGACGTTCTTTGCTTTGGGTTCGAAGTGAGGCTGTTTCGGGGCCAGAGGATTGGCCCACTGGGTGACTCCGTCGGCTGCAACAGACTGGCGGGTCAGAAACCCATCCCGGTCAAACAGGGCAGTCATGGCGACGCCGGCAAAACCGGATCCCGTCTGCCAGAGCATCTCCCGTCGCGTTCGTCCGCAGAAGTTATTGGTCATGATCGTAGTCTCTCGTTACAAATATCGCAGGGCGACACAGATTTGAGTGTCAGGGGTCGGGTGACTTTCTCAGGCCTCTACAGGTACTGTCGACGATCCTGTTTTTCCAGATGACTCAGGACTTCCTTGATTCGTTCGGCCTGAGCGGCATCGGCGACCAGTGTCGCATCTTTGGTATGAACAATGATAAGGTTTCGCAGGCCCAATGTCGCGACCAAATGATCATCGATCGTTCGAATGATGCAGCCCTGAGTGTCGACGCCGCAGAACGGGCCATCCACGGTGTTTCCTTCGGAATCAGCCCCATTAAGCCGAGGAAGTGAAAGCCAGCTGCCGACATCATCCCATTGAAAAGGAGCTTCGATCACGGTGACACCCTGTGATCGTTCCAGCACGGCATAGTCAATGGAGATGCTCTTCAGTCTCGGGAACTCCTCGGCAACAGCTGCGGCACCGTGACCGGCCCGGATTCCTGCCGCGATACGCGTCAATCCCTCGTGGATCTCCGGTTCATACTTCTGGAGCAGGTCGATAATGGTCTGAGCCTTCCAGCAGAATATCCCGCAGTTCCAGAAGAATCGCCCTTCACGAAGATACTGTTCGGCCAGACTCAAATGCGGCTTTTCTCGAAACGTTGAGACCTCATACACGCGCGGCGAGCTGTCTTCGACCACAGCCCCCCGTTCAATGTAGCCGTAGCCCGTCGCGGGAAATGATGGCGTCACGCCGAACAGCACAAGTCGGGACGGATCCTTTTCAACAATCTCGACGGCTCGCATCACACCGCGCGAGAACGCTTCATCCGTCTGAATCACATGATCCGCAGGCATCACGAACATAATGCCGTCAGGATCTTTTGCCAGGATCTCGATCGCCGCAAGTCCTACACAGGGCGCCGTGTTTCGAGCGGCCGGCTCAATCAGGATATTGGCTGTCGGCAGTTCCGGAAGCTGCACAGCCGTTGCTGCAGCCTGAACCTCGTTGGTCACGACCCAGGCACGTGACGGATCGACCCAGCTCCGAGACCGATCCAGCGTCTGTTGAATCATGGTGCGGTCTCCTGCCAAACGCAGGAGCTGTTTGGGAGTCCGTTGGCGACTTTGAGGCCAGAACCGAGTTCCACTGCCTCCTGCCATGATCACTGCATGCAACATCGTGTTGATCTCCTTGCTCTTCTGCCTGGCTGGTCTCCTCACCAGGACCGGTTTCAATCGTGACTCGCTGGTTGCGAGAGTCATTTGTTAAGAAAACGAATTGCTATTCCGCCGCTGGCTGTGCATCTGATGGTCTGGCGGCAATGGCCCTTGCCACAGATTCCAGCATCAATTCCATAGCAAACGGTTTCCGCAGGTAGTCAACGACACCCAGCATTTCGGCATAAGCTTTGTGTCGGCTGCCTTCATTGGCCGTCATCATGATCACTGGCGGAGCATCGGGCAATTCGGCGAGGAACTCCAGAACGGGAAAACCACCCATACGGGGCATCATCATGTCGGTGAGAACCAGATCGGGCTTCTGAGTCTGGATCAGGCGACGGCCGTCCTGTCCGTTATTTGCCGTGAAGACTCGATACCCGGCTGCGGAAAGTACGCTCTGGATCGTGGCGGAGATATCTCGATCATCTTCAATGACCAGTACGGTCTTTTGCGTTTGAGTCATGCCCAATAAAGCTTTCAGGAGAGGAATTGCCAGGCGGGGCCCTGCGTTGGGCGTTCCCAATCTGAAAGCACAATCGCGGGTCCCGGGATTGTCGATCACTCAACGGACAAAAGCAACGATAGACGAGTACATTACCGATGCCTACAAATGATTCTCTGAATCTGCTGGCAGACCGTAATTCACGCTGAAAAACTTATTCCGGCGATTCGACTTCCACCAGTGGCGAGAGTTGTCCGGGCTTTGAGGGAACTCGACTGTAAACGGATTCGTCCCAGGTGTGCAGTCCGAGAACAGCTCGACTATCTTTCGGCGTCATCAGACTGCGATAAATCAGTACCTGATGATCGCCGATTCGAACGCGATATCCACTGGCTTCATGCGATCCGACAACACGGCGAACTTCAGTGACAGTTAACCGAGCCCAGTCCGCAGGCGATGCAGCGCGTTTCGGGTGCCAATCCAGAACCAGAGGCAGGGTGACGCCTCCTTTGCCGACCCCCGAGAGTTCCAGTTGGCCGTCATGCTCGCGATAACTGCCGAGGGTATGTTGAATTCGGTCATCTTCCATCCAGACAGGAAATGTTCGCACCTTTCGCGGACCGACCTGGACCGACAGTTCTCGCGTCACAGAATCGGCAGCACACATCGCACCCTCGGCAAGGGGAATTGACGTGACCAATTGAACTTTTTTGTCGGGATCTTTGCAGGTCACGCTATCCGTCAGAATCGCAAATCGATCATGTGGGGCCAACAGCATCTGGCGAACGCGTTTGACGGATGCTGAATCTTCTCCTTCCAATTCGACGAACAGAGTTTCCGGATCGAGAAACCAGCAACTGCACTTCCATGTTGAAGGTGCAGGGATGGCTTCGTCATCGACACGCACAGCCCAGTTCCAGTGTCCGGTCAGAATGGGAATTCCCGCAGCGGCCAGGAGGATCCGGGCGTCACTGGAATGCCATTCCATCGTTGCCAGGTCGGCATCCTGGTCAAGGCTTGTTCGCAGTATGGCCAGACAGGAATTATCGGATTCCCAGGAGGCAGCGAGTTTCTTTTTTTCCGGCCTGGCGACCTTCTTTGATGGCTTTGCCGTTGTGGCCTCAGCGGTCTCTGCGGATGGCTTCTTCTTAAGTTTTTTTGGTCGGCTGACTTCGGCAGCGGCAGGTTTACGGCAGTTCTTCAACAGTTTTTGAAGTCGACTCTGCCATTCACTTTGAGTGCGTGGCAGCAGGAATTCCAGGACCTCTCGAAGGGACAGCGCCGAAGTCTCCGGGCTATCGTCTTCTGAATGATGATGTGTCAGAGGAAGCAACAGCATGGAAGCACGTTCCACAACGGCGGCCAATCGTGACTCACACTCTTCAGGCCACAGGGGCTGCTCAAAAACATCCGACCAGAAGGTACAGCGGGCGAGCGGTGC
>JANPHT010000128.1:0-1435 GCA_031424595.1 Planctomycetota bacterium | reverse complement strand
TGGTTCTCGGAATGGTGGCTGGTCTGGTTGAATTGCAGTGTGCAGTTGTTGCTGAACTCAGCGACCTGTCAAGTGCTTTCGGTAACCTCGACCAGTCTTACCAGACAAGCGGATTCATCAGCTACAAGGGTACATCAACGGAAGCCAAGGGACGCACGAAGGGTGCTGCTTACCGCGACAACGCAGACACTTGCGATTGCGATACTAACTTCTCAATCATCTGCAACGACATTGGCGAAAAGTAATTGCCGGTTGATGTGCTGTGCTCAACACCAGCCGCTCTGCTGTTGTTGAATCTTCCCATGGAGAGAACAGGTGTTAGCCTGTTCTCTCTTTTTTTAACCAATCCTCACTCAGAATTCTCTCAAAAGAAAGACATATATCATGAAGACTCTCTGGAACGACGAAGCTGGCGTAATTCTGTCCGCTGAACTGGTGCTGATCAGCACGATCCTGGTTCTCGGAATGGTGGCTGGTCTGGTTGAATTGCAGTGTGCAGTTGTTGCTGAACTCAGCGACCTGTCAAGTGCCTTCGGTAACCTCGACCAGTCTTACCAGACAAGCGGTTTCCTCAGTCACAAGACTAACGTGTGTGAGTCAAAGTCACGCACAAAGGGTGCTAGCTACCGCGACAACGCAGACACCTGCGATTGCGATGATAACTTCGCAATCATCTGCAACGACCTCGGCGAAAAATAGACTGTTGTTGTGGTGAGTTTCTGGCGATCTGTACGATCGCAAGTGACTCTCAGCAATTCCTCAGTCTTTAAGAAACCCGAGGGAAGCGGCAACGCAATTCCTCGACAAAGCACCCCCTCCCAACGAACAAGGCCGGCAGATTTGCCGGCCTTGTTCTGTTTCCTGAGGTTGCGACAAGACTGTCGCGAACCATGAACACCGCCGCTTTACGCAATGACGTTGCTTTTTGACAACGTCCCACGTTCGTGGCCATTGGCCCGATCCTGGTCTGCAGCCGCCGTTCTATCGCAAGAGCAGTCCCGCCAGAGACTTACTCACAGACTACACCCTGTTGCTCGACGCATCTTCCTTAAATTCGCGCCAATCGGTCCAGACGTTGCAACCGGAATAATCCGAGCAACCCGTCGCTCATGCTTTGCAGGGCGGGTTTATGGCGAGCCCGCCCACCACGCTTCTGGTTTGTTGCTGATTTCAGTGGCCTGTGTCGCGAACGCTGAACAGTATCGCTTTACGCAATGATGTGGCTGCTTGACAACATTGGGCGATGGTAACGATTCTCCGGATCGTGTCGTGTGAAGGTTGCATCTTCTGTAACCGCTGCCCGCCCATAGACTTATCACAGTCTGCGCCATGCTCTTTTTTTGCCACAGCAGTTGAAACAGCGCCAGTTGGCACAGGCGTTGCCTTCATTAAATTCTACCGAACCAGTTTAAGTGTTCCGGAGCTCAGAATCGAT
>JANPHT010000127.1:0-4109 GCA_031424595.1 Planctomycetota bacterium | reverse complement strand
AGCAAACCTACCTGACCGGGCTGAAAGTCTCAAAAGCTGAATTCAAAAACATCCAACTCACCCGACACGACGTCTGTCCCCAATGGAACTACACCATCCGGCCACACCCGGAAAACACGGAGTAGTTTTTGGACGGGTTCTTTGCGGGGAAGACGGCGTAAATCCGGTTGGTACGGGAATCAGGGGAAGCGCCGGGTGGAGCAGCCACGGGAGCTTTCGCAGGGCCCATTGGTCCTGCCGTGGGAGCTGCTGTCGGCGCAGCTGCTGGCGGGATTGGCCGGTAAGGGTGTCGCAGAAGGTTATGATGTCTCCATCTTGATTCTCGTCACAGCAACTCACCTCGCCACACAGTCACGGCTTGACCACCCAAAATCACTCGGTCGCTATTGAGTCTGAGTCGAAGCATTCCGCCGCGAGCCGACATCTGATGTGCCATCAGGTCGGTCTTGTTCAGCATCTTCGGAATCAAAGACAGCGAGATAAACCACCGCAATTCAAATCCCTCGGACAATCACCGCACAAATGCTGTTTCCGACAGGTTCATCTCTGATGCTACGGATTGCATCCATGCCGGATCATGTTCTGCTTCCAGCCAACAGATCGCCGCTGGATTACCGGCAAATGGACGATTGGTAAACGCGTCAACTTGCCAGCAACGGATCGGGGACATGTCAGTCTTTCATTGGTGACATTGATTTGCAGACCATTTGCAGAGTTTGTAATCATAGATACTCGTCGTCGCATCTTCTCCTGACACAAGCGAATCAAATACAGCAAGCTCGTTCAGCAGAAGTAAACTGAACGGGCTTAACTGATTATTCCGGAGACACAAAACACTATCGTTGCTTCACCGCACGAGCGTACTGAACCGGCAGGATTTCTGAGGACTTCTCCACGCCGAGCTTCACAGCGGCATGATACGGCCAGTAGGGATCACGCAGAATTTCTCTTGCCAGCAAAACGATATCCGTGTGTTGATCTTTCACTGCCTCATCTGCCTGCTGCGGGTCGGTAATCATCCATCCTGCTGCGGTTGGGATTCCAGTTTCTTTTCGAATTCGGCTTGTGATCGGGATCATGAAACCCGGTCCCCACGGAATGGTCGAAATATCAGGCGTCACGAATCCTTGACTCACATCGAGCAGGTCAAGCCCGGCACTTTTGAGTCGCCGTACAAGCTCAATGGATTCTTCAACTGTGACTCCCCCTTCAAGCCAATCCGTCACCGAAAGTCGTGCAGTCAGTGGAAATCGCTCAGGCCAGATTTTGCGGACTGCGGCAAATGTCTCCATGATGAACCGAATTCGGTTGTCGAAACTGCCTCCGTAACTGTCCGTTCTCTTATTCGCCAGCGGAGAATAGAACTCGTGAGCGAGATAGCCGTGGGCAAAATGAAGTTCCAACCATTCAAATCCAGCCGCTAAGGCTCGTTGTGCCGCAGCAACGAACGAATCTCGAGTTCGCTCAATGTCTTTGACTGTCATCTCTTGTGGGACTTTGGGCAGCAATCCACCAAATGGAACAGCAGATGGTGCGATTGTGTCCCAGCCGCCTTTCCCCGTTTCGATATGGTTGTCGCCTTCCCACGTTTTGTTGGCACTTGCCTTGCGACCAGCGTGAGCGATTTGAATGCCGGGGACTGTCCCGAATTGCTTCATGAATCGGCTAAGGCGAGAAAACGGTTCCACATGATCATCGAGGTAGATACCGCTGTCGGCAGGACTGATCCTGCCTTCCGGCGAGACGGCTGTGGCCTCAACAATCACCAGCCCGGCTCCACCCACAGCACGGGAACCAAGATGAACAAAATGCCAATCGTTGGGAAAGCCATTGTCCGACGAATACTGGCACATCGGCGAGACACCGATGCGATTTTTCAGCACAACATCTTTCAGCCGGAATTCCTGAAACAAACTTGCCATTTTCCTACTCGCCTTTTTGACTTTGAATTTTGAGTCTTCAAAACTCACCTGCGATACCGCCGATGAGCTTCCATTTTTAGATTTACGATGGTTGATCAGTTTTGCGAGTGGCAAGTCTGGCGTCCAGACTCATCGCACCCGCTCCGTTTGCCATCAGAAACACCGTTGTGCCCATCAGCGACAGATTCTTCATGAACTGAATCATCTGCATTTGCTGTTCCTGCCCCTCGAACTTCCAGAAATCGTGGAAGAAGTACGTGGCAAGAACAAGGAAGACCAGAAGCAATGACGCCCCGAGGCGAATCTTGAAACCAGCAATCACTGACAGACTGCCAGCAATCAAAAACACAATGGCTCCGATCAGTGCGACTTGTGGCATCGGAACACCCTCCGACGCCATGTATCCAGCCACATCATTGAACTTTGGGATCTTGTTGCCAACCGCACTCATCAAAAAGATGGTGGCGATCATCAATCGGCCTAAAAGGGAAGCTACTGCTTGCATGATCAATGTCCTCTAATTGGAAAAACGTCTGTTAAAAGGTTGGTTTACACGAGATCAAACAACATGATCTCGGCGTCGGTATTCGCACGAATCTTCAAGGATGTCTCTTCGCTCAGGGCTGCTCCGTCACTGGTGTTCAAATCGACGCCATTCAACGAAACACTTCCTCGCAGCACTTGCAGCCAACCGTAGCGGCCTTCGGGCAACGGATGCTCGATCTCCTTTCCGGCATCGATCTGCGACAGGTAGATGCGTGCATCCGTATGAATAAGCAGTGAGCCTTCGTCTGCGTTCCGGGACGCAACCAGCCGCAGTTGGTTGTGTCGTTCCTCTTCAGGAAACCGCTTCTGTTCATAACTCGGCTCAATTCCCTTGCGTACTGGAAACAGCCAAATCTGATACAGATGAGCTGGGTTGCTGGAAGACGGATTGAACTCACTGTGTGTGATTCCTGTGCCCGCCGTCATTCGTTGAAACTCGCCGGGGCGCAGCACTTCACCATTCCCCATTGAGTCTTTGTGCTCTAATGCTCCTTCGAGCACATAAGTCACAATCTCCATGTCGTTGTGAGGATGAGTTCCGAATCCCTGACCCGGAGCGACGGTGTCTTCATTCATGACACGCAGGGACCGAAACTTCATGTGGTTGCGGTCTTGGTACGTGGAAAAGGAAAATGTGTGGTACGTGTTGAGCCAGCCATGATTGGCGTGACCTCGATCCTTTGCTTTGCGAACTTGAATCATGATTGCACCTCGATTCGATTGCAGATTCTTCAGATAGACTGCATGACAGCAGATGACATGTAATGTGTGTGGTCAAAAAAATGCGTCATTCGCGGATCTGTACGCGGACACGGGCTTTCTCAAGCAAACGACTGAGTTCCTTCAGGTCGGCCTGAGTTAAATGCCCAATCAATTGTTTGTGGAGTTCAGCCACAGGATTGTCCATCCGTTTCAGCAATTCTCGTGCAGCGTCCGTAAGATCCACATAGACGACTCGCCGATCTTCTGTGCAGCGTTCTCGCTGAACAAGTCCTTGCTTCTCCAGTCAATCCAGAAGCCCGGTCATCGCTGGCACAACCTGAATCATCCTGTCACCAATCTCCAGACAAGGCATGGGTTTGCCTTCACCCCGAAGAATTCGCAACACGTTGTATTGAGAATGCGTCAGATCATACTCACGAAACAGCCGACCGAACTGGTTTTGAAACTGGTCGCTCGTCCGTAGAATGTTCAGCATCGCCTCTTGTTCCGGCAAATCGAACGGCTGTTTCTTTTTCAGTTCGTTCTGAAGTCGGCTCTTTGACATCACTTTCCTGCCTCCACGGAAAATACATTACATGTAATGTATCGTCATGTCAATTGATTTTATTGAGGATTTCTTTGGGCGATGAAGTGTGCCGTCAAATGGTGTGGACACTCAATCCAGATTGCCTTGAAGCACTACCTTGAGGCAACGGCCGAAGATTTCGAGAGGGCCGCAAATCAGGAATCCAGTTTTGCGCCCAAGGTTGCGCCCGAACTTGCATGCATTGAGGAGAATGGCGCGGAACTGCTCCCAAGGTTGCTCCCAGTGGCAACAGCACATGCACCAGCAAAAGGAGGGAAACCCAATCGGGATAGGGGAAAGCCTTTCGGCTTTTCCCCTCCCACATCACCGTGCGTACGGGTCCGTACACGGCG
>JANPHT010000126.1:0-3658 GCA_031424595.1 Planctomycetota bacterium | reverse complement strand
CCTGACAGTTGCAACGTAAACACGATGATGATGATATGGTCATGCTTTCACATCAACGTTGTTTGTCCAAAAAGTCGGCCTCTAAACAGATCGGCGACTTTTTCCTGTCGTCATTTCGACTGCAAATGACATCCGACTGATGCCTGATTTGGAACTGCAATCAAATCGCAAAAGTTTTTAGAAAATCGCAAGTCGTTTTGCTGATGACACTTGCATCCAATTGCGCGTCATTCAACTTCGCTTGGCATCGTCTTCGCATTTCATCTCAAATGCAAGCAATCTCAGACGGAACTGGGTTTTCAAATTGGTTGCGACAAGCCCGGTCTGTTCGAGGCGAAGAAGTGTGCGAGCCAGCCACGGAGCAAATGTCTGGTTTCAGATAAATCTAAACGTCCAGCCACACGACGACGCAAGAAACAGCCGGGCCGTTTTTTCCCCAACTCAATTCAGTACGAGGAGAATGGACAATGAAACGTTTCATGGTAGTGGTAGCGATGATGAGTGGATTGATTGTGTCGACGAGTTCAGAAGCAAAGGCAGACCATCGTCACGGTGGCAGCCGATCCAGCTTTGGAATCTCAATCGGCTACGGCAACGGTTTTAACAACTTCAATGCTGGCTATGGTCGCGGGGGATTTAGCTCACCGTTTAGCTATGGTGGTGGATACGGTGGTGGATACGGCGGTGGATACGGCGGTGGATACGGCGGTGGATACGGATATCCGACCTATTCTGTGCCAGTCTATGGCGGCGGCTACGGTGGCGGCTACGGTGGCGGCTACGGTGGTGGCTACGGCGGTGGATACGGCGGCGGATACGGCGGCGGATACGGTGGCGGATACGGTGGTCATTGTCACTGATTTCAAGACAGAAGACTCGCGGCGTAGTTTCTGAAAAGAGCTACGCCGTGGAGTTCTTAAAATGAAACCTCACGGTGAACATATTCCATGGAACCGCGACTTGGTCTCGAAATCAGGACCGTCTTAGTGAAAGTCGCCCAACATCACGTCGTCGAAGACTCATTTGGGAAGTGCCTTGAGCCAATAATTGGATGGGAATGACGTATTTTTCAGGAATTCAGAACGAAAGATCGCTGTGTGTCGATTCGTACAGTTCCCTGACATCGCTGGCGAACAGCCGATTGAATGTTCATAATGGCGACTGTGGATGTGCACAGAGTTTTTCGCGCAAGCTGGATGACCGGCGAAGCGTGAACTGATTTCGACTGAGGATGTTTTATGCGTGGGTTGCTGTATGGATTCGTTTTGACCGCTGCGTTGTCCGGGCTGCAGGCGTCTGACTGGCCACAATGGCGTGGGCCGGAAAGAAATGCTCAATCAGATGAAACGCTGGCCTCGAAAGACTGGACGAATAATCCTCCAAAGCACCTGTGGACTGTCGAGGGCTTCGGCAACGGATATGCCAGCGTGTCTGTCGTAGGGGGTACGCTTTACACCCTGGGAGACATCGATGGCGGCCAGGCTGTCATCGCCGCAGATGCCTCGGACGGGAAAATCCTGTGGAAGAAACTGCTGACTGAGGTCAAGCCCAAGCACGACCATGAGGGCTCTCGCTGCACACCCTCGGTCGATGGAGATCGACTGTATGTCGTTACTTCGAATGGTTCTGTCGCTTGCCTGAAACGCGAGGACGGCGAAGTCGTCTGGCAGCGCTCGTTTGAGGACTGGAAGGGCAAGATGATGTCGGGCTGGGGATTCTCTGAATCGCCACTGATCGATGGTGACCGCGTCCTTTGTACTCCCGGCGGTGAAAGTGCCCTTGTCGTTTGTCTGGATAAGTTAACCGGCAAAGAAATCTGGGCATGCAAGGCTGCGATTGAAGGCAATAGTGGAAAAAACGGCGCAGGGTACTCTTCGATTGTGATCTCCAATGCCCTGGGCATTAAGCAATACGTGCAGCTCACCGGGCGAGGCCTGATTGGCATCCGTGCGGAAGATGGAAAGCCGCTTTGGAGCTACAACCGTGTGGCGAATGGTGTCGCCAATATTCCCACGCCGATCATTGATGGAAATCTGGTCTTCGCATCAACCAGCTATAAAACGGGCACTTGCCTGATAGAGCTGAAAAAAGAAGGGGACGGCGTTGTTGCGGAAGAGAAATACTTTCTGGAAGCCAATGTCTTCAATAATCACCACGGTGGAATGATTCTGCTCGACGGTCATATCTACGCCGGACATCAGCAGAATGAAGGATTTCCAACCTGTGTCAACTTGCTGACCGGGGAGATCGTTTGGGGCGGAAAACTTCGTGGCCCCGGAAAAGGATCAGCGGCCGCATTGTTCATCGATGGACACCTCATTTTTCGATATCAGGATGGCACGGTCGCACTGATCGAAGCCACTCCCGCAGGCTATAACCTCAAAGGCACGTTCACGCCCGACTATCAGAAAGGGGCCAGCTGGTCTCATCCTGTCGTCGTCAACGGCAAACTGTATCTGCGAGAGCAGGACAAGCTGATGTGCTATCAAGTTGGCAACTAGTCCGACTCAGCCTGTGGCACAGAAACTCAGCATTTTCGTTCTTCCGGAAGCGATATCGTATTTTTGGATCGAAGACTTCCAGGAATTCGTTTCACGAAGCGCACCACGCTGCGTTCAATAGGAATCAGCGAGCTGCTTTGGAACTGAATCAGAAATGGCGACTCGCCGTCGCCGATGAATTCACAAACGGAACCCCTGGAAATGAGTTTTGTTCAACGTCTTCAATGGCCCCTGGTGGCGATCGCATTGCTCGGTACGTTCATCGGAATGCGGATGTCGTCGGTCATGCGTCAATGATCAGTCAGGTTGTGGAACGAAAAACCATGCCGCCCTGGTTCGCAGAAAACACGACCCCAGGGCATCAAAGCGTTTGGGCAAATGACAGGTCACTTTCCGAGTCGGATCGCAGTGATTTGCTGGCATGTCTGGCCAGCAGTCGTGTTGAGGGTGATTCATCACAATCTCCCCTCCCCCCCAGGTTTGCCGATGATTGGACCATGGGCACCCCGGACCTGGTCATACAACTTCCTGCGCCAGTAAGAATCAAAGCGACAGGAACCATGCCTTACTGGAACAGCTGTTTGATCGCATCGATTCTGATGGTGATGAGAAGCTTGGCAAGGCTGAATTCGACAGACTCTGTGAAGCACTCGGCAGTCGTCGATAGGCATGCAGTGAGCAGGGGTTGAA
Source organism: Planctomycetota bacterium (assembly GCA_031424595.1). Taxonomy (GTDB): domain Bacteria; phylum Planctomycetota; class Planctomycetia; order Planctomycetales; family Planctomycetaceae; genus SXXK01. The sequence goes on along the minus strand of JANPHT010000126.1, from coordinate 467 downwards.
ACCGCTGTCAACAGGTCCGATGACGAATTTGTCACGAGTACGAATCCATTTTTCCTGTTCAAAAAGGAAATCCTTGTGCGACGCTCAATCCGACTGATTCTGAGCATTTGCGTGGCGTTTGGCGTGATCAACGCGGCCATCGGTTCCGAGCCAGCGGTCAGAGAATGGACTATCGATGGAGTGGCGAGGCAAACGATGATTGCGGTTCCCGATAACGCGTCAACGATAGCCGCTCCGCTTGTATTTGGTTTTCATGGTCATGGCGGATCAATGAAAAACGCTGCGAGGACTTTTCGTATTCATGAGCTTTGGCCGGAGGCGATTGTCGTTTATATGCAGGGCTTGAATACACCAGGTCAGCTTACAGATCCTGAAGGAAAGAAGTCTGGATGGCAAAAAGAAAAGGGCGATCAGAAAGACCGAGACCTTCATTTCTTTGATGAGGTGTTGAAGTCGATCGAGGCCGA
>JANPHT010000125.1:0-2981 GCA_031424595.1 Planctomycetota bacterium | reverse complement strand
CAACATATTTTCATGATCAGCAGACACGATTTGACACCTGACATAAGGGCAGCGAACGAACGTCTTGTTCCCGCGCGGCGCAAATGTCGTGCCAAAAACTGCGTTCATAAAATCTATTTCTAAAGTGAGTGCCATTGGGCGTTGGCCTGCTGGATCTGGGTCCATGCAGCACCACTGGCGGAGTCGACAGGCGAGTAGGGAATCCATGGCGTGCAATTGTAGATAAACTTATACCGATCACTTCGTACCGCGCGGCTGAGATCGTAGCCGGAACTGGACATCGACACCGTTACCGGCGCGCTGCCGTGAGGGCCACGTTCGACGAAGATGTATTCGCGGGGCGAATGGGCTTCGCCCTTCAGCAACGGCAGAAAACTCACACCGCTCATTCTGGAATGCGGTGCCAGTCCGGCGGCGGCCAGCAGAGTCGGAGCAACATCTTCTCCGCTCAGCAATTCGCGGGATTCAGTTCCCGGAGCCACGACTCCCGGCCATCGTATCAGACAGCGAACATTTGAGCCCGGGTCGTAGAGCGATCCCTTGCCGTGCGGGAGCGCTGCCCCATTGTCGCCGAGGAACACGATGATCGTGTTGTCCATCAGGCCGCGATCCGCCAAAACGCTCAGCACCGTCGCCACGGATTGATCCAGCCGGTTGACTTCCGCACAATAATCGGCCAGTTGCTCACGCATTCCCGGGACATCGGGCCAGTGAGCGGGCAATTGCAGTGCTGCCGGGTTTGGTCGCAATTCTTCCGGTGCATTCCAGACGTGATGCGGATCACTAAAATTGGCCCACAGAAAAAACGGCTTATCATCGGGCTTAAGGTCAAGAAATTCGGACACCTGGTCGGGTACGATTTGGTCGCTTCCCGTGGTCAGAAAATCGACGCGGCGTTCGAAGGTTTTCAAATCGTGTTTTTGCAGCAGTCCCCCGGCACCGGCCCGACTGCCGGGACCGTCGGGATGAAAGCTGCGGCCGCAGATACCGGTAAAGTAGCCACCCTGATCTCGAAGGAGTTCGGGGAAGCTCACTTCGTCAGCGGCCAATGGGGAAGAAAAGCGCGTGATCCGAGCGGCGACCGGAGATCGACCAGTCATCAAAGCCGCACGGGACGGAACGCATTGCGGAGCGGCCGTGAAGAATCGATGACACTTCATCCCTTCTGCAGCCAATTGATCCAATGTCGGAGTCCGCACGTTTGGGCTGCCGTAGCAGCTCAAGTAGGGGTAACTATGATCGTCGCTCAACAGCAACAGGATGTTTGGCTTTGCATCCCACTGCGCAGCCACGCCTGCGTTCAACAGACCACTGACCAACAGGAGCCCGCTGAGGAGCCTGGGGAACTCGGAGCGAATCATCAGACGATCTCCTCAGAAGTAAAACGGATATGTTTGCGGTAAAATTGACAGAATTCCCCGCCTGGAACAAGCAGGGCAGCACTTTGGAATGGCGGCCACCTGCAACATGAAAGCTTTTGTTGCGAATTCCTGTCAAGCGGTCAGGGACGAATTTGGGTTGGCTGGTAGGCGCAAGAATCGGAACAACTCGAAGGAATTTCAAAGAAAACCGGGGAATTTCTGCGGTGATGGCTCGTTTCAAAGTCCACCGATTTGCGACGCTGTGGAAGAGTGCTATTCTTGCGACTCCGGAAGAGTGTTCTGTCCGGAACAACTGTGATTCGCCGGTAGCGGAATCGTGCGACTTCAGATCGATCACGGATCCTGTTGAATTTGACTTGGCAGAATACGATCGGTGTTGAAACCGTACTGAGAGTTTGAACACTTTCGTGATTGTCAGCCCGCAGGTACGGATGTTTCAAATATGTCTTTAACCAATGGATCCCCAACGTGGCGGTTATTGTTCAGAAGTTTGGTGGCACCAGCGTTGCGAATGCCGGGAAGATTCGTCAGGCCGCTCAGCGAGCCGTCGATGCGAAACGGCGAGGCTATGACGTGGTCGTTGTTGTCAGCGCGCGCGGTCACAAGACAGACGAACTGGTTGATTTGGCAGCCGAAATTACCAGAACGCCCCGGCCTCGCGAGATGGACATGCTGCTCTCCACAGGCGAGCAGGAATCCGTCGCGTTAATGGCCATGGCTGTGCATGAACTGGGCGAAGAAGCCATCAGTCTGACGGGCGCACAGATCGGCGTCCTGACGGATACGACTCACACCAAGGCCCGCATTGTCAGCATCTCTACACAACGCATGCGCGAATTGCTTGCTGTCGGCCATATTGTCATTGCCGCTGGATTTCAGGGTGTCGATGCAAACATGAATATCACGACTCTGGGACGCGGCGGCAGCGATACGACTGCCACGGCTCTGGCGGCTGTAATGAATGCCGAGCGATGCGAGATTTACACGGACGTTGAAGGTGTGTTTACAACGGATCCACGGCTGGTCCCAGCGGCTCGTAAAGTGGACCGCATTTCCTACGACGAGATGCTCGAACTGGCCAGCCTTGGTGCGGGTGTGATGCATTCTCGATCGATTGAGTTTGCGAAGAAGTACCGCGTCCACATTCAGGTTCGACCATCTTATTCCGATGGGCCGGGAACGTTGATCGCTCCGGAAGCGGATGAGGCCACAACGGTCGTCACGGGAGTTGCGTTTGTCAGGAACGAAGCTCTGATCAGCCTGGGTGGTTTGCCAGACCAGCCGGGCATCATGAGCAGTTTATTTACGGCCTTGTCGTCGGCAAAAATTCCCGTCGACATGGTCGTTCAGAACGTTGCTCGTGAAGGCTATGCAAACGTTTCGTTCACCGTCGCGGAAGATGAGCTTCCGGCTGCGATGAAGGTCGTGGACGAGACAGCCCGAAGTCTTGGTGCACAAGATGTGACAACTCGCATTGGGCTGTCGAAGGTTTCCGTCGTGGGCCATGGAATGCAAAGTCACACTGGCGTTGCCGCACGAATGTTTCAAGTACTGGCCAGACATCAGATTAATATTAAGGTGGTGACGACGAGCGAAATC
>JANPHT010000124.1:0-1403 GCA_031424595.1 Planctomycetota bacterium | reverse complement strand
GCAGTCAGAGTGAGCGGCCAGCAGAATTCAGCAACACGACAATCATTGCTGTTGCGAGTTCGGGATCTGTCGGATCGAGCGGCGTGGCAGGATTTTGTCGAATGCTATGCTCCCCGAGTATTTGCCTGGTGTCAACGATTCAATCTGCAGGATGCGGATGCCGCCGATGCCACTCAGACGGTTCTGATGAAGCTGGTCGAAGGGTTGCGTGACTTCGAATATGACTCGCAGCGTGGCCGATTCCGAGGATGGTTAAAAACGGTGACACGTCATGTCGCAGCGGATGTGGCGCGAAGCTGGCGCGAACGTGGATCTGGAGACAGTCAGTTCCTGATCACGTTGGCAAACATGGAACAACCAGACGCCGCCGATGCATTGCTGGAAGAGGTTGAACTGGGTTATCAGCGTGAACTTCTTCGTCGAGCGGCCATCGCGGTTCGGATACGAGTTCAGCCAAAGACATGGGAAGCTTACCGACTGACTTGTGAAGAACAGGTTCCTGCTCCTCAGGTGGCCACACAGGTGGGAATGCCCTTGAGTGAGGTGTACGTTTCCAAGTCTCGCATTTTGAAAATGCTGCGAGAAGAAACGCGAAAAATTGAAATGGATGAGGATGCGGATGAATAATGAATCGTCACACGCTTGCAGTGGGTGCTTCCCCGCGAATAACCAGTTTCGAATCTCGTATTCACCATGAAACAAACTTGCCCACCACCAGACAGGCTTGGCCAGTTTCTCAATGAGGAACTGGCAGTACCGCTTTCGGATGAAGTCGCCCGGCATCTGGAATCCTGTCCTGCCTGTCAGTCACTCTGCGAAAATCTGACTCGGGCTGTTGACACGGTGTCGTTGGGGATGGCGTCATCGAAATCGGAGCGAGCTCTCGATGATCTGATGACCCGTCTGATTGACTCGCATGGTTCTGCCAGCGGTACTGTTTCCCGCAGCGAGAATCTCAGAATTCAGTTTTCGGGACCTCCTGATGCTCGCGCGCCGTTGGGACGTCTTGGGCATTATGCGATTGAGGAATTGATCGCCGAAGGGGCTCAGGGAGTTCTCTATCGTGCCCATGACGAGACTCTCCATCGTACGGTTGCGATCAAGCTGGTGCATCAACGCTTAACACAGTCGGCGGCATCTCTGGAACGGTTTCGCCGCGAAGCCAGGCTAATTGCAGCAGTGCAAAGTGATCATGTTGTACGAGTGTTTCAGGTGGGAAGTGAGCCCGGATTTCCGCCGTTTCTGGTCATGGAGTTTGTGTCGGGCGAATCGTTGCGTGATCGCATTGATCGCCGAGAAGCGATTCCATTTCGTCAGTCCGTTCAGATTGTGCGAGATACCGCGTTGGGATTGCAGGCCGCTCATCAGAAAGGTCTCATCCATCGCGACGTGAAGCCGTCGAA
>JANPHT010000123.1:0-1681 GCA_031424595.1 Planctomycetota bacterium | reverse complement strand
AAGTGAGATCTGTTTACGGCTTGTGAGGGGCAAAAGCGAGTCTTCGTTCAGCCTGGGCTGAGACGGGCAGATGCCCTTTCCACCCCGGAAGAAATCTCTTCACGGCAAGCGTCAATGATTAGAAATCTCTGAGACGCGTTGAGCACGTGTTTACCGTGTTTCCAATTGGTCTTGTCTGAGTAATGTTGGATGTATTATGTTTAAATGATGCAGGAGGCATCAAGCAAAAAGTGTTCGGCGTGTGCGAAGCTGGAGCGTGAGGTGGCGGATCTGCGGAGGCAGGTTGCTGAGTTGACGCGGAAGCTGGAAGAGAAGAGTCGCGCTGGGAAACGACAAGCCGCACCGTTTCGACGAACGAAGAAGAAAGAGAAGGGTGAAACCAAGAAGCCCGGTCGCAAAGGCGGACACACCAACGAAACTCGTCCGGAACCGCCCACAGAGCAGATTGACCAGATTCTGGACGCTCTTGTTGATGTGTGTCCGCAGTGTCAGGGCACTCTTGAAGACGTTATTACGCACGTGCAGTTTCAAACGGATATTCCTCCGGTTCAGCCAACTGTCACAAAGATCAATGTCCAGGTTGGATTCTGCCCTTGCTGCAATGTCCGAGTGCAGGGAACTCATCCGGAGCAGACGTCACAGTCGCTCGGTGCTGCCGCGCATGCATTGGGCGCTCGGGCGATCGCTTTCGCGGCCGATCTGAAATACCGACTGGGAATGCCGTTTCGCAAGATCTCTGATTTTTTCAAAACCGCGTTCGGACTGAACTGTTCGGCATCCGGACTGTGCCGTGCGACTCAGCGACTGGCACACCGCAGCCAGGACATTCTGGAATGTCTCAAGTTGCAGATCGGTTGCCGAGGCGTCGTGCAGGCGGACGAAACTGGCTGGTGGATCAATGGTGTCGGTTGCTACCTGCATGTGTTCGGCGTGGATGATATCGTGATTTTTCAGGTCGGTGATCGCAGCCACGACATTGCTCTGAATGTGCTGGGGTCGAAGTTTCCGGGTCTGGTCGTGTGCGATGGCTATGTGGGCTACGACATCTTTCAGACGGCACGCTGCAACGCTCATCCGATTCGCCGCGTGCGTGATCTGCTGGAATCCGCCACGTGTGATCAGCCGACTCTGCAGGAAATTCAGACTCTGCTGCGTGACGGACTGGCTCTGCGAGATCGCCGTGAAGAACTGACCCCCGTGGGTTATCAACGACTGGTAACGATGCACAAACGTCAGTTGGCTGACTGGATCAAGGCGAATCAGGATCACAAGAATGATTCGATCGGCCGACTGGCCCGCCACCTGAGAAAATACGAAGTGGAGTTCATGCGGTATCTGGATGATCCGAAGATTCCGGCGACCAACAATTTTGCGGAAGGGTTGATTCGGTTTGCGGTGGTGCTTCGAAAGATCGGATGCTGCAATCGGTCGGCACGCGGAGTGAAGACATTCGAAGTACTCAGCAGTTTGCTGGCGACGTTCCGGCGTCGCGGTCTCGACTTTGCCGACTGGGTGATCAAGTTTCTCACCGGCTCCGGTCCGAAGTTCGTGCCGCCGGACGTGCTGCCTCCCGGCTTCCAGTCAAAAATCCTCCTCAACTCCTGACGCAACTCAGCGAACACACTTCCGCTGCCTTCTCTATCTAAGCTGCTGCGGTAAACACGTGCTTCTTCCGTCATCC
>JANPHT010000122.1:0-4453 GCA_031424595.1 Planctomycetota bacterium | reverse complement strand
TTCAGACGCAAAGCATGATCGCAAAAGAATTCCCCCGAACCGCCCACGAGCGCAAGTTCCTGATTGATAAGGATCGTCGTAATGCGGGGGCGAATCGTATTTTTCAGCAGATCGTCCGTCATAGAGGCATTGGCCAGCTCGGGGAAAAACGCGGTGCTGAACATCGCCTGAGTCAAAGGGTTCGCGAACGCCATTCGGGTTGTGAACTCGAAGGACTGCTCATCACCTTTCAGACGCGGTTTCTCGGGACTCTTCGTCTGAGTCGCGTTCGCAATTTCCGTGACATGTCCTGCGAGTGCCTTGCCAAATGCCTCTATGCCTCTTGTCTGTTCATTCGACATTGCTGAAAGGTCACCGCAAGCTCCCTGCATAAAAACGCAATTCGTGTGCAGCTGCTCTTCCACGGACTTCATCATCTGACCTGGCCATTCCGCGGAGAATCGTAAATCTGCTCCATCAAGCATCGTTGGATGCGCCGCATAGTTGACCACAATGGCGATCGGCTTGCCGTCAGCATCATCGAGTCGAATGACACCCAGTTCGGTGTCATTCGGTTTCGGTTCAATCTTCGAATGACGATTCCGGTTCATGGCGACTGACTTTGAGCCCCAGCCAATCCGCGCGGGGCGAGCATCGGCCGCCGCGTCGTTGATCGCGGCAATGATCTTGGCCTCCAGCTCTTTTGAATACACGACCGCATCGTCGAATGCCGCTTGCCCTTTGCCAGGTTCATCGAGCAGTTCAATCACCGGCCCGTGATGCGTATGTGATCCGGAGATCAGCAGAAAATCGATATCGGAGCTGTCCTTGATCGCTTGTCGAATTCGCACCATCATCGCGTCGGTTGGCGAACGTCCAAGATCCAGACCCACAATAGCCAGTTTCTCCGTCTCCACATCAATGACGACGGCTTTCGCGAACAAAGAGTCACGAACACCAGTCGACAACACAGCGTGCCTGGCACCATAGCCCCACATAGGAGTTGGTTTTGTCGGGGTCACGTCACGCTTTGCAAACCCGACTTTGAAATGACGTCCTTCTGCGGCCGGAGCTGACAGGATCAACAGGATTGTCAGAAAGTGCAACATTCGCATAAGTATGTTCTGCTTTCCACGCATCACGGCGCAGTGATATAGATTGGATTTGAAAGGATCCAGAGTGTCTCTTCGTTGGCCACAGTGAGCCACGCTTCGCAGCGGAAGATTCCGGCTGAATCTACCGCATAGTCCAGAGTACGGCCCTCAGATTCGGAAACCGTCACACCGTTTTTGATCACGCGCCAGCGAACCGGTAAGGGAGCAGCTCCGAAAAGTTTCATCCTCTTCGAGTACTTCGGCTGACTTCCCATTTCATAGCGGCTGCCGTCCAACGTCGCAGCAAAGTCGAATCCTCGTGAATCTGCAATCCAGTCAAATGCAACAAATGCTCGACCTGAATCCAGACACTCTCGCACAGCGGCATCACTGAGTTCAGTCAGCAGCAGGTGGGTTCCAACATGTCTCAGACTGTTCTCATACCGGTCCAGATGCATACTGAAGACGATGTCGCCTGGGTTTCGATCCTTCATCATTGCGTCGCCATCCGGCAAAATGGACAAGTCCAGATCGAGGAGTTTTTTGCCCAATGCATCCTCTAAACGGCCTTGAGTGCCTTCGATCCAGCGAATTGCAAACCCCACATTCTGATGCGCGTCGTTGGCGGACACACCCGTGTGCGGCGCTGTAGCGCAGAGTTCGTCCCAACGTTTTAAATAATCGGCCGGATAGTTCTGAAGTGCAGCGAAGCATTCCTGGGGATACTTTCGAATCAACTCAGCCAGCGGAAACATGCGGAAGGGATTCTTCAGAGCAGCGATTAAGCTCTTCTCGTCCTTAAAATCCGCATGCGTGTTGTAGATTTCAACTCCCGTGACACCTTCGATCCGCCAGTCCATTCTTTCTTCAAGATGCGACACAAAGATCTGCCCATCACGCCCACGCACGAGATCCGAAAGTTCCTGCGGCGACTTGGGCGTCACGCCTCGAACACTCATTCTCGGATAGGCAAGAAAGCCCTGCATTTCCGCGCCAGGAATCAACAGGACGCCATCTTTAAGCCCTTGATGACCGTCGATGAAGAAGTCGTAACTGTCAGCTGGATGCTCTGAGAACATCAGGACTGTGGTCCCGGTCGCCTGCGCTGCAGCAATGATTTCGTCGATCGTGCTGATACTATCGTGCGACCAATGTGAATGGACGTGCAAGTTAGCGCGATGTTCCTGGTACGGACCAGTCCGAGGCATCTCTTCCCGTAATTCCTGAAGCCGTGCCACCGATTCGCGGATTGCTGTCAGTCGTTCAGCCGTCAGTTTTTCAAGAGCATCTGCCGACGCCGCCGCCGGCAGCATGAAAGCAACGGTCACTGCCCAGGCAAGAACTCGTGACATACTTGCAACTCGACCAATTGCTGAATTCATGGATGACCAGACTCCTCACGCGTACTTTCCGTTACTGGAGCTACGCTCCCGGCCGACATTCTCCGTGACTCATTGTGTACAGCCGATCGCGCCCGCCTCGCAGCCAATTTCAGAAGCGGCCGGTCAGTCTGCTCTCAGTTTTTGTGGTCTGCCACAGTCACCCGCGTCAAGACAAATTCCTGCGGATTGAACTTGTATAAAGTACGGTCCGGAAAAAATCTATGGAGTTCCATCTCCTCCATTTCTGTAGCCGGCATCCTGCAGACGAGCACAGATCCTGTCAAATCGGGCGGATTAATAATATAGCTCAACTGAACATCAGACTGAGACTCATCAACGATCACAAGACAAGGATGCTGGACCCTGGTCGAATGGGTGAGACGACGAAACTGTTCAAAACGGACTCTGGAAAAGCATTGCTCACTTATCGCCTGAGTGACACGTGAGGGGCCCCAAAACGACTTGCTGTCGGTGTCCACCCAATTGGGAATCAGCGACGCACTGACCAGTGAAAATAACCACATGCGAACCATTACACCAGTCCGCAAGGGCCGCAAAGTCTCGGACACGTTCCGCAATCCCACCGCCGTCAGCATGAGCAGTAACGGGGCGGATTCAAAAACGTAGTGCCAATGCAGAATACCATCATACCAATAGGGAACGTGGACAAGATGCAGACTGATCACCGAGCAAAGCAAAAGACTCAATCGTGAGTCCGCTCCTTTGAAGGGCAGGCAACTCGGCAGGGCCGCGATGATCGCAAACACCAGGATACCGATTCCGATTGTCCACTGACTGCTCGCAATCAATCGATTTTCGACATTTTCCATGGCCTTCCATGGTGTGAGGTTAATTGCCCAGCGGTCATAGGCATCCAGCACTTTTGGCCCGGCGAGTCGACTACCGACAACAACGTTATCGAATCCATATCGATGTCGAGGCGTCCAGGTATCGGTGTAGTATTGATAGGCGGATTTCGTCCATTGCCCCGTAATGGAATGATTCATCACAGCCAGAACAACGAACCCTGACAGTAACGGCAATCCCATGGCAAGGAGCAACCGTCCGGAGTACTGCGTCGTTACCGCGTGAGGCTGACGTCGAACGCTTTGACCGACGCGAGTCAAAAGCCAAAGCCCAAATGGCAACGCGAATCCTGCGGCAGTCATCGGGCGTCCCAGCATCGCAAGGCATAAGGCCAAGCCTGCAATTACCGCATCAAACATAGAGGCCGATTGCATTAGTCGCAGAAAGAAGCATAGGAAAACAGACAAGGCCAGCATCGTGGGATGATGAGCGAGAAGCAAATTGCTGAACACTGCCAGTCCAGGACTGACGGCAATAAGTAACCCGCCCGATAACGCCCACGAAAATGGCAACAGCATTTGAAGGCTGCGAAAAAAGAAAACGCAGGACAACGCTCCCGCAAACCATTGGGCCAGATACGGATGCCCCCATGCGACAAATGGGGCCAGCCAAACTCCCGTCCAGGGAAAATAGCGGCTGGCGGTTGTTGGCTCGTTCAGGACATGGATCTGGTGAAACAGATCTGGTCGAATCGTCATCCGCGGCCACGACATCCGTCCGTTCAGAATCGTCTGAGCCTGCAGCAGATAACTGAATTCGTCGTGATAGGCAGGAGGAAGACTGTCAAACGTCACCTGGCCGGGCATCTGAGAATCAGACGCGGGCTGCATCACAGGGATTTCTCGCCAACCGATCGAGGCACTGCAAAGGAAAGAAACTCCAAACAGCCCCGCTGTGACAGTATGGCGGAGCCATTTTCTTTCCAGCTGTGATTGCGGCTGCACCGATAAGCGAGTACTCGCCTGAAACTGTCGCCGGATCGCCGGGAAAGACGTTTTCCAGAAAGAGTTTGCCACAATGAACGGCAGGCACAACAACACGAGGAAAACGAGAGTCGTGTCAGAATTCCAATTGGCAAACCAGCCAAACACACCAACGGGACTCGCGATCGACAACAAAAGGCGATGCACT
>JANPHT010000121.1:0-1051 GCA_031424595.1 Planctomycetota bacterium | reverse complement strand
GTATCGACGTCCAGGGCATTGAGTCCCGCCTGCTCCGGGCTCATGTACTCATACGTTCCCAACTCTTTGCCGAATTCAGTGACAAGTTCTTTTTCAGTCAGACGTCCAATGGGCTGCGTTGCCTTGGCAAGCCCAAAGTCAATTACCTTGATACAAGGGACATTCTCCGTGTGACTGACCATTACGTTACTGGGTTTTATGTCTCGATGAACAATTCCTTTTTGATGTGCGTGCTGGATTGCGTCGCAGACTTCAATGAACAGTTCCAGCTTCTTATCGAGACTCAGATGATGCGTCTCGCAGTAGTTCGTGATCGAGGATCCCTCGACGAGTTCCATTGTGAAATACAGGCGTCCGTCCTCAGAGATTCCAGACTCGTAGACGCTGGCGATGTTTGGATGATTCAGTACAGACAAAGCCTGGCGTTCCGCCTGAAATCGGCGTTTTGCCTCGTCCGAACTGACGCCGGTTTTGATGATCTTTAAGGCCACCTGTCGGCGCACGGGTTGCTTTTGTTCCGCTTGGTACACAACGCCCATTCCACCTTCACCGATCTTCTTCATCAGTCGGTAGGATCCAATTGTCTTTGGTTCTCCCGAAGGGGTTGGCTTGCTTCGCTCTGCCAGTCGTCGAATGGCTTCAGCCATTTCTCCCGCAGTGGCAAATCTTTCGGAAGGATCTTTCTGCAGTGCTTTCAGGCAAATCTGCTCCAGATCATCAGGAATTGCATCATTCAGCGATTGGGGCGGAATGGGTGAAGAGTTCACGATTGCCGAAAGAACGTCGTTGGTAGTTTTCCCTGTGAATGGGTGAACTCTAGTGACCATCTGATAAAGAACGCACCCAAGAGAAAACACGTCGCTGCGACCATCGAGACGCGAACTTCCGGCTCGGACTTGCTCAGGACTCATGTAAAGCGGTGTACCAGCGAGTTGTGAGTTACTGAGAATGTCAGATTCACGTTGAGCCAAGCCAAAGTCAGCCAGAAAGGGTCGTTGCGTCGCATCATCGATCAGAATGTTTGCAGGCTTGATATCGCGGTGAACGAATC
>JANPHT010000120.1:0-6832 GCA_031424595.1 Planctomycetota bacterium | reverse complement strand
GTGTCGTTGATGGATCTGGACTTCGCTGTCACATGCCAGCTCGTCCGACACTCACGCCTCATCTCCGATTTCTGTTCGTCAGCTCACGCGTTTGCTACACGCTTCTTTCAGACGAAGCCTCACGACCTCGCCCTTGCGCTTCGCTAATCCTTCACCTCCGTCAGGCTGGATAAGGGACTCTAACCCTCAAGCTGTTAAACATGCTCGGCACACAATAAAGGCCACGAACAGATTGTTCGTGGCCCGTGCAATCGATACGGCGTGTTGCTTAACCGTTTGCGGATGCGTCAGGAATTCAAGTTTCCTGAAACCACCAAACTTCACGCAGTTTTCTCCACCTCTGCCAGAGTGGTTCGCAGAAGCAAACCCGTTGGGCTAGAGCACCTTGGTGACTCCCGGAGTTGGAATTGGATATGTCATATCGTCGTTTGGCAGAATGGGTGGAGTGTCATTGAACGTGTGATACTGCTCCACGGGAGAAATGCACAGCTCAGACTTGATGGCTTCGTCCCAGGTGATTTCCTTTCCTGAATAAGTAGCCAAACGTCCAAGAATCGAAGTCATGGTGCTGTGGGCACCGTATTCGCCTTCGTTTGGAATTTCACCTTTTCGAAGTGTGGCAAACAGATCATGGTGTTCATCCTGATGACCATCATGGAGATTCTTTCGTTTGCCGTCGCCACCTTTGCGGTCAAATTCCCATTTCAGGTTGCCCTTGTAGTCAAAAAACTTCCCGTCGCCAATGTTGCACCAGCCGTCGGAACAGTGTGCGTACTCAGCCACAGAACTCCAGGTGTTTGGGATATGGCGACACTGGCTTAGAAGCACAGAGCGTTCCCCATCCTTTTCGTATGAGAACTCGACAAAGTGGTGGTCGTAGATCTCTCCGAATTCTTTACCAGTGCGCACCTGGCGTCCACCCTGTCCCTGAGCGACCGTTGGATGCCCACCCATTAACCAGTTGATCACGTCCAGATTATGGATGTGCTGCTCGTTGATATGGTCACCGCAAAGCCAGTTGAAGTAGTACCAGTTACGCATCTGGTATTCCATTTCTGTCTGACCATCCTGTCGCGGACGAACCCAGACACCATCGTTGTTCCAGTAGCAGCGAGTCGCAATGATACGACCAAGCTCTCCGTCCTGAAGACGTTTGATCGTCTCGACATAGATTGGCTCATGATGACGCTGCAAGCCTACGGCGACTGCCAGGTTTTTTGCTTTCGCAATGTCATTCGCCGCAAGAACTTTGCGGACACCAACCGCGTCGACCGCAACGGGCTTTTCCATGAAGACATGCTTACCAGCATTGATGGCCGCTTCAAAATGCAGCGGGCGAAACCCTGGTGGAGTTGCCAGAATGACAAGATCACAGTCCTGTTCCAGGACCTTAGTATACGCATCAAGGCCTACGAACTGGCGCTCCTTTGGAACGTCAACTTTTTCTCCGTGCTGGCGCTTCAGTGTATTCACCGCACTCTGAAGATTGTCTTCAAACGCGTCGGCAACAGCCACCAGCTTTGTTGGACCGGTCGTATTCATCGCCTGGTCAGCAGCTCCGCGACCACGGCCGCCGCAGCCAACAAGGCCAATGCGAATGGTTTCGTCACTGCTGACGTGGGCGGCTCGAACAACGCTGAGATTTGTCAGCATCGATGTACCGGCGGCGGCAACGGCCGAGGATTTCAGGAAACCTCGGCGAGACGAGTCTGATTGATTCTTCGACATAAAATGAACTCCCAGAAATGTGGGTGGGAATGCTCCAGTCCGCAAGGTCGAGAATCGCCAACGGCAAAATACTCGGCTTGCTCATACTGGATCCGGAGCAACACGCAATGATGAAGGAAATGAAATCTCTAAGTCGCTGCAAAGCGGAAACGTCGATTCCATGGAGAAATGCTACGTTTTGGAATCAGTAATCGCAATTCAATGTCCCCAATGCTTCGATAAAGAACAATTTTCTGCCGCACGCGGGCGTCATCGTCCGTTGCCTGTGACCGGGCACCGCTTATTTGCGAGAGTATCGGGGAGGCCTTACTTCTGCAGCGGAAGTTGTCATCGAGCGAATCTGAGGCCGATCGGCCTGAGAAAAAAGCCCCGCGAAGAAACTGAATTCTTCGAAGGGCTTTCTTAAGGGCAGATTCGTGGTTTCATCGCGAATCGTCGTTCAGCTAAACCGTCCAGACATTATGGCGACTTTTCCCCTTCGTTGCCAAGAATGAATCTAATTCCGCCACCGGAACTGCCACCTCTGCCTGGGTTCAGGATGTAATCAGCATCCAGAACCTTCGTGATACGATCTTTGCACTGCGACAGATGAGCCGTGGTGTAGGCATCATGCTTATCGGCTGATGCTGCCTGACAAGCTTCGATCTTCTTCAGAATCTGACGAAGCTGTTCGCTGGCCAAAGTCGAAATTGTGCGACCAGCAGCCCCTTGAGCATTGCCCGGCAACGTCAGGTCAATCAGTCGTTCCAGATGCTCACGCTGCAAGTTGCGGCGAAGGCTGGAAATAAGAGGCTTGCGCGGGCTGTATTCCCCTTCTGCCTTGGCATCCAGTTCGGTCCAAACTCCCGTTGTGACAGTGGTGAGCAGTTCTGGAAGCGTCAACGAATCCTGATCTGCCGGCGTTCGGAACTCGTTATCATAGACTCTCTTCAACGTCGTAGGGTTCATCAACCCCGTCAAAGCTGAGGCCTGAATCCCCATGATGCGATCATGAATCGGCCATGTCGATTCTTCCATGATCGACGCCATATCGTCGTTCCACTTATCAAGGCCCATGGCTGCGACCAGATCTGGTGTCAGGCCAAACGCTTCGTCCTTGAATGAGTTGTTCACAACAAATGCGAGCGCCTTGCGCTGAGTTTCTGCGGGAACTACTTCAATTGGCTTGCGGCCGTTCGGATCACCTTTCTTGTCTCGATTGATATGGGCTCCGCCAATCCAGTTGGACATCATCGACAGAGACCGTGTCTGCAGAGAAAGTATCATTTCGTAACCGTAGCGAACACGGTCCCAGCTGTCGCCATCTTTGATGAAGTCCGACAGTAACTTGCTGCGATGATTGGCCGCCAGACGGATCTGTTCTTCGGCAAATTCCAGAGGATTCTTTGTGAAGTCGTAGCGTCGAGCGAGCGGGTCTGGTCCTCCGGAGTCTTCGTCCGTGGCGTACACCAGTTCAGGTTCGGCAACTCGGGCCAGAATCGGCTTCAGGTCTCCGAATGTGTACCCGTATTCAATGGCCCACATGTCGTATGGACCAACTCCGGTCATGCAGTAGTCACCCTGCAATGCACCCGAATCCAGACGGATGTTGGTGCCGATGTAGTCCATGACTGAACCGGCAAGCTGCTTCTTGCCCTTCACTTCATCGCTGTTAATCTGTGCGAGCGTATAAACGCTGGACGCTTTAAAGTTGTGCCGAAGTCCCAGTGTGTGACCGACCTCATGTGACACGAGGTGGGCAATCAGAGGCCCCACGAAAGATTCTGGCATGCCGTCAAGCATTTGCTCTTTTGGCTTTTCTGGCTTTTTCTCTTCCTTCTTTTCGCCTTCTGCAGGAGTTGCGGCAGGCGTGGGTTCCTGAGCGTTCAGCAATTCAAGCGTCATTTTCATGATGGCAAGGTCAAACGCCATGCCGTCAGCAGCCAGGCACAGTCCGTTCGTCTGACTTGGACGATTCAGCCCGTCAAACTCCTGGTCACCCATCATGCGAGTGTCAGCAGAGGCCAGTGCATGTCCAGCGTAAGGCAGAGCTGCTTGCCGAGCGATTTTTTCGCTGACAATATGACGCATCGAAGGAGGAGCAAGTCGGACTCGTGGATCCCAGTCAGGATGTTCAGCGAGCCAGGCCAGCGTGTCCGGACCGTAGCCTTCCATCGCAATCTTAGGCAGTGCTTCTGCGAACTGCTTCTGATAGTGGCGAATCCAGCCATCGGTCAAAATAATATCCGCGTCCAGAATCTGACCTGTCAGTGGATGCACTCGACTTGGTCCAATGGCAGTTCCCACATCATTATTCAGCCATCGAACAAAATTGTACTGCACGTCTTCAGGATCTTTGTCCATGTGGGCACTTGTCGTGGCATCCTGGTAATAAACCTCGATGGCATTGGCGATTCCAATTTTTTCGAAGGCTTCATTCCAGGCCACGATTCCGTCTCGCACCCAGCGTCGATAACGAACTGGAGTTGTATGTTCGATATAGAACACGATGGGGTTTTTGGGAGGACTCAGCTGCAACTTGGGATCTGCTTTTTCCAGGTGCCAGCGATTAACGTACCGTATGCGAGTTTCTCGGTCGTTGTATTTCGCCAGATCTGTATACGAAGTGGTGAAAAAGCCTACGCGACTATCGGCGACTCTCGGCTGATAGCCAGTGTTGTCCGGAATGTCGCTGATGGAGTAATGCAGGATTTTCAAAGCTGATCCGTCGTTGGACGGAACTTCGAAGGCAATTTCGACGTTGTTCTCGAATGCCTTGGCAGTTTTGATCGAATAAATACCTCGAGACGTTAATCCGAAATTGATTCCTGCCGGTGAAAAGGAGTTCGCAGGGTTGTTAATCAACATCGCATCAATGTCAATGATCGGACCGCCGCCTGAGCCCATGGCGACAATCGGAACTTCCATGATGATCCTATCTGTAAACAAGCGGGCTACCGAAGAAGCAGCCTCTCGATCACCCTCAGCACGAATCTCGACATTCGGTGTCATCAGAGCCAGGCGTTTATCGTATTGCTTCCAATAGACGTAGATATCGCCAGCCTGTAACCCCGCGTAATCTTCGCCGCTTGCTACTGTGGTAGCGATGAAGTACTTCTTCTGGCCAAATCCACGTGGCAGTTCTGCGAACATCTGCGCGTCTTTCTGACGCGTCCAAAGTGTGTACATCGGCTTAATATTCGCCTTCGTCACCACCTTCTCATATCCCTCCAGCACTTTGTCCACAGGCGGAAACTCGGGTTGCGCTGCTTCTTGAGCAGTCACTGTATTCCCAGCCATTGTCAGAATTACCGACAGTGCCAGAGAGCGTATTCGAAACAATTCCGTGAGCATGGGGGGCCTTTCTCGTTGAACGCGCTGAACAAGACCTGGACGAACGCTGCCATCGTTGCTCGAACTATGGTTCGACCAGTTGGATTTTTGGGAAATCAGGTGGTTTTCCCGGCCTTCTCGATCAGACGTGATTCCAACAGCTCGAAATCAACGTAAAACCTAATCGCGGGATGCCAAGACTGAGCCGAACCTAACTGCGTCCAAAGTCCCCATTATTCCAAATGGATCCGAAATACACCAGCGTCGCCAGCTTTGCAAGTCTACCTGTTTTTCAGGCGATGGAAAGTATTGCGCAGCTTGTCAGAGAGTTAAGCGGAATTCTGTGAGGGGTTACCGAATCCGATCGCTACGTTGGTAGGAGTCTGCCAAGGGGCCGCAATATGGCCACCAGTTTCGAGCGTTTGAACCGCCAAAGTACAAGCAAGAAAAAGAGTTTCTGGTGAGTCGCAGGATTTGACAAGCGGCGAAGTCCAAAACGCAGAGGACTGGCGTCGGTGACTTCAGGCGGCCGACGTATCGACGAAGCCAGCTGGCGATTCAGAGCGAGGAAGCTTCAGGGTGAATGTCGTACCTTTTCCGATTTCGCTTTCAACTCGGATACGACCCTGATGGGCTTCGACAATTCGCAGACAAAGTGACAGGCCCAGACCTGTCCCACCCTGGCCGCGAGCGTCTGGCTGTTTTGTGGTGTAAAAAGATTCAAAGATATGTGGAAGCTTGTCATGAGGTATGCCACATCCCGTGTCGCTCACCACAACTTCAGCCCAGCCCTCTGCTTTATTGTCGCGAACAATCAGCCGTAAGCGGCCGTTCTCAGTCATCGCTTGCCGAGCGTTGACGATCAAATTCATCAGCAGTTGTTGAATCTGGCTGGCATTCGCCATCGCCCAGACGCTGGCTGGAGCTGTCAGATCAACTCCAATTCGATGCATCTGAAGGTCCTTCTGCACGAGGACCAGCACATCGTCCAATAATCGCTTTAAATCTGCCGGTTCGATGCGGTCGCTGGCGTTTCGCGCATAGGCCAGCATGCCCGTGGTGATTTTCGCGGCACGTTGACCTGCCGAGAGAATCCGATCAAACGACTTCGTCCGAGTCGCTTCGTCCGAATGACGAAGTCCCATCTTGGCGTAGTTGATGACTGTTGTGAGAATGTTATTAAACTCATGGGTAATAGACGACGCCAACGCACCGACAGAGCTTAAGCGTTGTGCACGCATCAGTTCTTCTTCAAGAACGCGAATGCGTTTTTGCAACTCCTGAATGTCGGGGGCCTGTTCCATTTTCAAAACTGCCGTGTTGAGGAAATTGCGGTCTATCTCATTCGGTTTATCGACACAACCAGTACCGTTCTTGCGGCTCAGTCGCTGAGCACCGAGCATCAGCAGAATTGGTTGCAGCGGCAAAACCTGCCGCTGCAATTCGTTGATCGATGCGGAAACTCTCGTGATCACACTGGCAAGAGTTTTGCTGCGTTGAGGTTGAAACTGAGATTCTGAAAAAGTAAGAAGGGGACCGTGAAACACGGTCCCCTTCAGGATAATTAACAGTGGTCCAGACAATTCACGTGCGCGACTGCTGGAAATTAGCTCCCTTGAACCACCCTTGCACTAAATCTTCCCGACTGTTCCAATCCAGTTGGCACCTACTTCGTGCAGCTGTCGCAACCCGCAGCAGCTGTTTGCCCGCAGGCTGAACCGTTACCGGCACAAGGGTCACAAGCCTGAACTGTGCGGCAGACTACGCGAGGCACACAGCGAGTCATTGTCAC
>JANPHT010000119.1:0-9620 GCA_031424595.1 Planctomycetota bacterium | reverse complement strand
TGAGACCGCCAAGAGGTTTGGTCGTCACTACATCACGTTTCAAGCCGACGCCAAACGACTTACGAAAATGCTACGCCGAAAAGACTGGAGAAATTTTTCGCCGCCAGCATTTTTCTTCCCAGTTGGGGAAGTTGGGTTAACAGCGGTGGCACCCGGCAGGGAATATTTGCATCGCGTCGCAGGGAATGGATTTGCGGACGGATGAAGGAGTTGGCGGGGACTTTCGGCAGAGATGTTGGATTTTTTTAAGGCCTGGGTTTCGGTGTTTGATGAGGTTGAAACGTGTTGAAATTGTGAGCACTGCTTCGGAAGCAGATGAAACGAAATGCGGCTCTGACAGGACGCAACTGTGCGAGCGATAGCCTGCTGTTGATGAAGCGGTTGCACGCGAAGCGATTCATAGCCACCGGTGGCTTCCATGAAAACGATGGTGCCGGTTCGTTCCGCGATGGAATTGATCCAAGGATTGAGTTCGCTTTTGTTGTTGCCGATGGTCTTCAGAGTTCTCAGAATTTGCGGCTCATCCGACGTACCGGATTGAAATGGAACGGCTTACGGTCACGCTGACACGCGGTCTCACGGACCAGGGAACGATTGATCTGCGAGCCGCAGTACCGGGCACCCTCGCCCGGTGCGGCTGTCTTCAACACAGAAGATTCAACGTGGCATTGCGTGTCAAGTCTTCAATTCGAAAGACATTTAGAACCGTTTCCACAAATTCGGTTCCTGGCACCTTTTTTCATCTGCTGACGAATTGCATGGCACGTTGAATTTCGTTTGCCATGAATCTCGTCGCAGCAAGAGTTGAGCAAGGCTGATGTGATTCTGCGTGACTCAGGCGATGGCCAAGTGTATGACCGACTTCGAACTGGCCTTGTCTTTGCGGCGACCGGCACCGCGACGTTGCTCAAACTCCCCCAAACTCATCTTCGTAGTCGGCCATAGCAGCCAGAATGACTTTCTCGGCATGCGCACGGTCGTAAATATGATCGATCGATACTTGCTGAGTGGTGTCGCCCGGCATCACCTTATAGGTCGTGAAATAGTGCCGCAGCCGCTGAACAAGCGCTTGCGGAAGCTCATCGAGGTCCTCAACATGGGACCAGATGGTATCCTGAGCGAGCACGCCGATAATCTTGTCGTCCGCTTCGCCACCGTCCAGCATCGGCAGCCCACCAATCACTCGCACATTGACGATCACTTCCGATTTTGTGATGGGTCGCTCGCTCAGCACGCAGATATCCAGCGGGTCTCCGTCTCCACGTCGAGCCTTGGGCATCATTTCCGCAACACGACTTCCGCAAAACGTTCGTGGAATGAAACCGTAAAGAGCGGGTGGCTGCGATGATGTTCGCTGTGGCCGGTCGACGCGCAGATAACCGGTCACCTTATCAACTTCGTATTTGACGAGATCGAACGGAGAAATCTCGATGAATGCATGGACGAGATGTGGCGGATTCGGCCCGACTTCCAGGCCATGCCAAGGATGTGGACGCCAGCGAAAGAACGGTTTCGGAAATGCCATATCTCTGTTCCATGTGATCAGACAGCCGGTTCGTCCTCTTCTGTGGGTGTCAGCCACATTAAGAGCCACAATTGCACTGTGGCAGACTCTAGGGCATCGCCCCCTCGTTGGAAGCGCCAGTGTGAAAGCGTCACGGAATTTTTCCTGACTGAGATGAAATTCACCTGAACAAACCTCGATTTACAGGCTTCCCCGTCCTCTGTGCTGCCACGAGGATCAGCGACCATTGGGAAAACCGGCAGAAATCGCCGAGTTAACTCCATGGCACGAGACAGTTTGCGATGGGGAATTCGGCCTTGATCGGATCTTGCAAAGACACCTATATTGCCGAAGACTTCAGCGGCCGATTGTTCCTATGTTGCAATGGGTTG
Organism: Planctomycetota bacterium; assembly: GCA_031424595.1. Taxonomy (GTDB): domain Bacteria; phylum Planctomycetota; class Planctomycetia; order Planctomycetales; family Planctomycetaceae; genus SXXK01. Next base: position 7,724 of record JANPHT010000119.1, on the reverse strand, counting down.
CTGAGCCTTGGTCTTTCATTGACCGAATCTCCAATTCAGATTCAACACACCAAAAATACAGTCCACATGTTCAGCGAGAGGATAAGCCGCCACTCGCTGATTTTGAATCGGCTTGGTTTTACGCCTGTTGGATTCGGCAATTTCTGTGGCTTCAACTCATAGCAACAACCACTGCCTGCTCCGGTTCCGCTCCCGTGGAAACGTTGGAAGTGATTTATGGGTGTTGAGTTGCCTCGTCGCTTCAGGCATGCTGATCATCAGCAGTGTTGGCTGTAATGGTCGGTCAATCAAAGCCGAAAACCCCGTCTTCGCCGAAGCGCCTCCGAGGCGTTCGTTGGTGAATCACTCGGCTGATGCGGAAGAGCAGAGACTCGCGAAGTCTCAGTCCCAGTCGCAGACCGGCACCACGGTGCAGGCTGTGGGCTTTTCGCAACTCGCCTCCGGGCCCCTCACAGGCACCAGTATCGTGGCCGAGGTCAATGGCAAGCCAATCTTCGTTGATGATGTCCTTGGGGGTGCCAGGCAGATCATCGAACGGGATCCCAACCTGCCTGATGACAAGCGGCAGATGGTTCTGCAATCGACGCTTCAAAAGCGCATGCCGAAATATGTCGAAGATGAATTGATCGTCCAGGCTCTGGAACAGAAAATCCCCAAAGACAAACGAAAGACCATTCAAGAGTCTCTCGAGCCACAATTTCTGAAGGTCGTAAACGGCATCAAAGAGAAGGAAGGCTTTGTTACCGATCAACAATTGGATGATCGGCTTGCCATGGAGGGAATCTCTATCGACCAGTTGCGAGACAATTTTGTCCGCATGCAGATGATAGAAGGTTACATTGGAAGTATGACAAAGGTTCCTACCACGATTGATCGGGAAATTCTGGTCAAGTACTACCAGGATCACATCGACGAATACACACCGGACGAAGAAGTACGTTTTGCTGAGATTGTGATTCGATTCCGGGATCATGGAGGTCAGGAGGGAGCAGAGCAGGCGATGGCCACCATTGTCAAACAGCTGCAAAGTGGAGAAGACTTCGGTAATGTGGCCAAAGCCATGTCTGACACTCTGACATCAGAAAAACGTGGCGAAGTGGGCTGGATTAAGAGAGGCTCGCTATCAGACAAGTCGCTGGAAGACCTGTTATTCAGCATGCCGGATGGCGAGATGTCCAGCGTTCAGATAAAGGACGATCGCTTCGAAGTTTACAAAGTGATCGACCATCGAAATCCTGGTACGACTCCGTTTCAGGAAGTCCAAAAGGAAATCGAAGAGCTTCATTTGAATAAACTCAGGGACGACGGACGAGCCAAAGTCCGTCAGGAGATTCGCGCAAAAGGCAATGTGGTCACGATTTTCGGCAATGGGATTGAAAATAATCCGATCCGCTAGCGTGAGCAGCCATTTTCCTCGCGACGCAGTCGGATTTTCCGGAATCCGCAATGCGATTATGCGTCATCTGAAATGCAGGTTGTTTTCGTAAGCGGCAACAGGCGATTCGTACGATGGCTCAATTGTCTGGCAATCTCAGGCGGGCAGGAACATCAAGTCGTTAATTCGGCCGGGCGAGGTAATAGGCTTACAACGGTGCCATCTTCTATGTCTTCAAGATGAATCTCCACGGGCAGCAGTGCCTTAATCACGTCAATATGGGTCATAGCATGGCGTGACAAGAAATGCGTCTTAAACGATCCGCCTCGTTGAACGCCGCAGTCGGCAGACTGAGCGGCACTCAGACCAAGCGGAAGCAATAACTGGTCTGCAAAATACTCACCGACTGGCGCCGAAGATTTCAGGTAACTGCGAACCTGCTTAACGACCTCGTCCGCAACTCGCTCGGCCGATGCTCCGACTCGACCAAACGAAGTCACAAGCTCCGTCACGTACTGGCACTGAATCTCTGCAAAGACCAGATTACCGGGCCCGTCCGCCTGCACAGTTTCAATAGTCACATCGTCGTGGTGGAACTGCAGTTTTTGGATCAACGTGTCTGCCTCACGCCTGGCGATACTTAATGGAAGATTGCTGATCAGGATTCTTGCTGTCTTCGTCAGAACGTCACCGCGTTTTCGCAAATCAAATCCCGCAAGCACTTTTGAAGGCTCGACATGGACAACAATTCGACCTCCCCCGGCGGGAAAAAAGCCATGCCGATCGAGAGTCGCCTCGATCCTGGGTCCCATTTGATTGATTCGAGGAAGATAGACCTTTTTTAGAAAATCGAACGGAGGGGCCCATTGATTGTGTGTCCCGCCTTCAATGACGATTTCCGAATCGCCCACGGCCGTAATCAACGCGGGCAGGATGGCCTGAAGCACAAGTGTAGCGCTGCCGGCTGTTCCAATGCTAAACTCATAGTTTCCCGAACACACCTGTTGCGGTTCAAAGGCAAGCCGCTGTGACCCAGGCTCTGCTCCGGTGATTTTTGCATTGCAGATTCTGCCGGCCGCGTGAATCGCCGTGAGATGTTGGCGCATCAGGCCGGGTTTGCGGCGACCCGCTCGAATATTTTCGATCTGCAATGCTTTGCCAGTGGTTGCACTCAGCCCGATTGTGGAACGAAGAATCTGACCGCCGCCTTCGCCTTGCGAACCATCGATGACAAGGACTTGCTCGGCTTTCATTTTGACTTCCGCATTCTGAACTGTACAAGAAATTCAACTGACGAACGTTCCGAGGTCTCCACTTGCGATAATGCCTCCTCAAACGTTCGGTGCAGTCAGCGGTTCACTGCAAAGATCAATCGAGAGGTTAATCAATCGAGGTGCTCACACCTTCACGAAGTCGATAAAGGTGCTCGCCGGCTTTTCGAACCAGCAGGATGCCTTCAGCTTGCCGGTTTGCGAATGACTCGACATCGATGGAAGCGGGATCTCGATAGCCAAGATTGATACGTTCACAGACTTCACGCGGAATCTGTGAAGCAATAGTCACCTGCACTCGAGGCCGCTCGATCCCGTTCTCAAATGTGCCAGTGCCGCGAACGTGTGTTGAATGCGCCAGGACGCCCCAGGGAAAATGCTTAAACGTTTCCCACTGCTTCGTGAAATAATCGCGAACGTGATATCCAATACGCTCAATGTTTGGCCCATGAGTGATGGAAATCTCTTTCATGTGCGGTGCGAAGATAATCAGTTCTCCACCATCGGCCACGACGGGTTCCAACTTGTACATGCATTTTCCGGCCACCCAAAGCTCGTCGTACATTTCCGGAGCACACGACAGAACCTGGCGATAGGGACGAAGATGACGCTTGATGTGCACTTGCCCGGAAAGCTCCGAGGCACTTCGCCATGCATCCTCCGGAGTGCCGTAAAACATCCCATAGGGCGTGGCATCGGTTGAAACGACAAACGCCAGACAGCGACGCTCTGCCTTTATCAGCTTTGCGGCGCGATCAACAACCCTGCGAACAAGCGTGTCCTGCACTCCAATAATTCCCACATTCGTGATCAACGCGCCCAGCCAGTGAAAGAAGTTCAGCAATTCCGGCCCGGAGATCCCGGGAAAGAAATACTTATTTCCGCCACTGAAACCAACAACCTCATGCGGAAACACGGGCCCCACAACCAGTGCGATATCATGGTCGAGAAGTCGCTTGTTGATTTGCACAGGAACTTCCATCGAGAGCACGCCATCGGAGATCTCACGAGTTTCCGCCTCCGTCAACGTCCCGATCGTCGACAGTTCATCCGGATTATCCCAGGCATGATTAAACAGCCCGACATCCGTGCAGGGATCTTCATCTGCAATGCCCAGCATTGTGCGGATCTTCTGCTGCGGCATTGGCGGATGAGTTCCCAATGCGACAAGAAGGTCGAGAGACTTTGTCACAGGCCGAAGTAACGATCGCAGTGCAGGAAACAAGACCGGCAGCGGAGCAGTACGAGTATTGTCGGGAACAATTAACAGCACTCGCTTGTTGCGAAAATCGTCCACAGGAATGTTGTGATGCAGCCAGCTTCGCATCTGGTCCGCGTTCATTGTCGGCATGGAAAAAGTCATCAAAGACCTGCAGAGTCAGTAGAGATTGAAAAAAAACAGACAGCTTAGTACGGCATGATGCGTTGCCATTCAGCAGACGCGGGACGAAGCATATCCCACTTCCGGATTCAGCGTACATCGAACAGGACCTTCAACGAATCTTTTCGCACAGCATGAGCAAATGCCGCCTCAGCCTCTTCCAATGGATAACGCGCCGACACGAGTGGAGCCACAGAAACGGCACCCCGACTGAGCAGATCGATCGCTTTGTCGAACGGACCGCAGCGACTGCCCAGCAACGTGATCTCATCGATTACAAAGGGGGCCATATGGATCGTCTGGCTGGCCGCGACCGTTGTCTTCAGCACAATTGTGCCACACGGCCGAACAATCTGCAGCGCCGTTTTAAGTCCGCTCGGAGATCCCGTGCAGTCAACAACCAGATCGGACGTGCGTGCCTTTTGAAACTGATCGAGCGACTCCGTTCGGATCCCCAACTCCCTGAGAATTCGCATCTTGAAAATATGCTTTCCGATGACTCGTACATCACATCCGTGATGCTTTAAGACTTGCGCACACAGATTGCCCAGCCGACCGTCTCCCAGAACTGTCACTCGCTCAAGACCACTGAGAGAAATCTGTTCGGGAATCCGGCAGGCCGCCGCGATGGGTTCAACGAACACGGCCATGTCGTCAGTGACATGATCAGGAATCAGATGCAGATTTTCCTCCGGAACCGAAACAACGTCAGCAAAGGCTCCGTCGTGAGCCACGATACCGATCACCGTACGATCCGGACAATGTCTTCCAAGCTGCCTTCGACACAACTCGCACACTCGGCAGGCACAGTTGATTTCACCGACAACCCGTTGACCGGTAAACTGACCAGAACGAGCGATGCCAACGAATTCGTGGCCCAGTGTTCCGCGAAATCCCATATACCCGTGGCAAAGTTGCAAATCGGTTTCGCAAATCCCCGCTCTGACAACGTCAATGAGTACCTCCCCGTGCTTGGACAGACGTGGTTCCGCGTGGCTGGAAAAATGCAGATGATCATCAAAGACGACAGCTCTCAAGGGACTTCTCGTGTTCAGGCGAATCGGAAACTGACTTAGGTGCAAAGACTAACGATTTTGCGCAAGATTCGCGACGATACGAGACCCATGCGAGAACGAGTACAGAAAACGGGGCAGCCGCCTCCGTCAATTCATCGCGACTGAGTCACCATGATGTCGTTTGCCCTTACGCGGTCCAATACGTAACACCGGAGATGAGTCTGGACAGTGCATTCAAGTCTGTTCCTCAGTCGAAGATACCATGCAGAAACCACTTGTTCAGTTGTAGTTCGCGGAAGAGCCAAAGCCGACAATCATTGTGGGTTACGACAATGTAGTAGTCCCGATGAATAGGTTGGTCTGTCCACCACGCTGTTTGAATGCGCTCGGGCGAAGAGAATTCCTTCAGTTGAAAAGTCCGTCCGGCGTGTATCAATTGCCGAGGAAACGATCGGCCAGTATCGCAATCCGTGATGGGTTGAGGACTGGCTAATAGTCGCAGCGGTCGCGACGGAAAGTTGCCTGTCACGATCTTGTCTTCAGCAGCAGGATCAGTCAATCGCCTCAAAGTTGCATCAAGCGCTGATTGCCGAAGGCTCGCCGATTCCGTTGGAAGTACAGGCGAGCTGGCGATCGAAAACTCCGGTCGAGGATCAGCATGCGATCGTACAGTCGTAATAGATCCTGATCCAAGTCGACTACTGAGCCGTGTAATCAATGTGGCCAATTCTTCCTGGGGAACAATATGCTCCGCCGGACTGAAGAGATCGCGCTGCTTTGCGAGCGGAAGTGGTCCCACCGAAGCCATCATTCTGACGAATCCAAAAGGCCGAGACATCAAAGAGACAATCTGCCCGGTCTGTCGATCGGTAATTCTTTGATCGTCAGTTACGTTCCCGGAATTCGCTTCTTCGATCATCGCGTGAGTGGCGTGCGTTTCGACTCTCAGGCATAGCACCTCATGAAGCAGTTCAGAAGACTGAGTGGGTTTAACAACGCTCGCATTGAGCGGCACCAGAGATCCGTCGAGGCATCGAAATTCGCATGCCACGCTGCTACAGGTCATTCGCCGACGCACCAACTGTTCGGAGATCTGTTCCGTCAGGTACTGAAGAATATGGCGTACATCATTCAGACCAATCGCAGGATCGTCGGAATTCCACGCTGCCATCACAGGATTGGCTTCCGGGATGGGCTCAATGGCTTCTTCGACCACTCCCGCCAATTGTTGAATTCGAATCACGGCCTGGGCTGAGAGACGCGATGGAAGGTCTTCCCGAGGGAGACTTAGCAACTGCCCCAGGCTTTTAATTCCCAGATGCTTCAGAATCTCGAGGTCATTCAGATCCAGTCGAGAAGTCGCAACAGGAAGTGGATTGAGTTCTGACCCCGACTGCCCCGGTGGAATTATCTGAATTGGCAATTCGTGCATCACCGCTGCCGACGCAGCACGTGGGCTTCGGCGGCCGGACACTGCCTGTCGAATTTCGGGATCGTGCTGTCGGTGATCAGTGTGCGTGAAGGCCCAGACGGCAGAAACAGACTCGGCAACCGCTATCCGACAGTTCCAGCCAGCCTTTCTCAGATCTCTCAACAGACATTCTGCCAGGCCAGCCTCACCACCAAACAGGTGACTACAACCCGTGATGTCCACCAACAGACTATCAGGCATGGGAACGTCATCGAGCCCAATGATCGGCGCATAGCGACGGATTAATTCCGCGATCAATTTGAGTTCGCTGCGGTCTACGGGCGGTTGCCACTCATAAAATGCAACCGACGACTGAGGTGCCGAAGGCAACCCCTTGCCCGAGTTTTGCGGGCGGACGCTGACTTGAGGCTGAGCCATACTTCTGGCTTCGGCGAGCGGCATGCCGGGGCGAACTCCAGAGGACCACGCATCGGCAGACACGGCAACAATGGCGGGGCCGTTCTGAGCCGCGACGAACAGCTTGCGAATGAATCGCGTGTCTTCATCAGGACTCGCACTTCGGGATAAATCGTTGGCAGGGGACTGTCCTGAAGAAAACAAGGCGATGGCCGACGGCGACAGACCGCTCGCTTTAAGCTGATTACGCAGTCGCTGGATGGGCCAGTTAGGAAACCGAACGCAAAGCAATCGCTTCATGAAGTCGATCCGTCCAGCGAGACGTGCCACCTGCGAAGAGTCTGAACAGGCGAGAAAGCGTCGAGGCCGTTTCTGTCAGCAGCTTATTGAAGCAAACTTTTGTCCAGAACGGCACGAGCCTGCTGAAAATAGTCTTTCCACTCGATTTCCGGCCGGCCATTCCGCAGGCAGTCTCGTACTTTCTGAAGCGTGTTGCGAGACATATGCGGGCAACGATTGCACGCGCATGTTTCTCCGGTGGACGCAATAATTCCGGGCACCGGAATATACGTGTGCTGCGGTGCGGCTTTCTGCAGTGGATGAATCATGGCCGCTTCTGTGGCAATCAGAAACGTCGTTGGTTTTTCAATCGACATCACATGCCGTCGCATTTTTTCAGTGCCCCCGATCACGTCCGTTAACTCTAAAATATTCTGCGGACACTCCGGGTGAGCCATCACGACGCTGCCATGATTCTTCTTTTTAACGCGGATCAAATCCTGAATGCTGAAAACTTCATGGACCATGCACGATCCTGGCCACAAAATCATTTTTCGTCCAGTGACCTCCATCA
>JANPHT010000118.1:0-1404 GCA_031424595.1 Planctomycetota bacterium | reverse complement strand
TGAGACCGCCAAGAGGTTTGGTCGTCACTACATCACGTTTCAAGCCGACGCCAAACGACTTACGAAAATGCTACGCCGAAAAGACTGGAGAAATTTTTCGCCGCCAGCATTTTTCTTCCCAGTTGGGGAAGTTGGGTTAACGCTGACGTTTGCTATTTACGGAATTTCCCCTGCCATCAAGAGTATACGTAAGTCACAAGAGCCAACCTGATGGCGAAGCGAAAAACGAATGCGACAAAAATGAAACCGGCGGCCAAAAAGGCACGACGTAATCCGGCGTATCAAGTCTTCGTGAGCCACGCCACTGCGGACAAGTGGATTGCAACGACATTTTGCGAGAAAATCGACGCGACTGGAGCAACATCGTTTCGTGACGACCGGGACATCAATGGCGGCGATAGCATTCCAGAGACGATTCGTACAGAAATCCAAGTGTCTCGCGAATTGGTGGTGCTGCTTTCGCCGGATTCAATTGAACGCCCCTGGGTCTTGCTCGAAGTCGCGGCTGCTTGGGGGCGACGAAAGAATTACAGGATTGTTCCCGTGCTTTGCCATGTCTCGTTCGATGCGATCCCGGATATAATCGAAGGAAAGAAAGCGTTTCACATCAACGACTTTGACCATTATCTAGCGGAACTGAAACGCCGGGTGAACAATTAATGTCAACAGCAACTCCAACATACGATGTCTTTGTTTCGCACAGCTTACGCGATCGAGAATTTGCGGCTGACGTCGCCGATCGCCTCGCGGCGGAAGGGTTGCAGCCATTCTACGACGCCAGCGTTGCCTTTGGAGTCGACGTGAGCAAGGCGATTTGGGACGCACTTGCCGAATGCCGCGCCTTTATCGTGATTGTGTCACCAGATTCGAATCCCGATGCAATGGGCATGGTTGAACTCGGGGCCGCAACAGCGTGGCAAAAACCGATTTTCGTGCTCTTGAATGGCCCCGCTTCATTACGCTTGCCTGAGGCACTTCAGCAGTTTCAGGCATATCCCCGCAATCGTGTGGATGAGGTATTGGCCCACATCCGGCAAACTTTCGAACCCATAACGGATGAAGACCGCAGATTGCTTGCAGAAATATACAGTGACATTGATGTCCCAGCTGATCGACTAAGTCAATCGCCACGTGAACTTCAAGAACTCGTAAACAGATTTAACGACGGCACCAAGAGGCAACTCTCCGGATCTCGAATTTTGTCTGAATTGTTGCGAATGCGAAAGCAATCCAAGCTTCCACGGCTAGGCACTCGACGACGCATAACTCATAAGGCTTTGACTTCGCGAGTGCGGACGAATGGCGTGGAGTGAGATTGACGGTTGAGCGGAGTGGGCTTGTGGTGATACGAACCAGCCGAGCCGAAGCTCAAGGCATTTGTTCAAGAAGTCCGGTGGTTGAGCG
>JANPHT010000117.1:0-2763 GCA_031424595.1 Planctomycetota bacterium | reverse complement strand
TGCTGGATCGCCTGACAGACAGGCACGAAGAGCGCCAGCCGTTCAGAAACAGAGAGGTGTAACTCGTCACAATACTTCGTGATGGGAACACCTTTGACCAGCTCCATGACAAAGAAAGGTCGTCCCTCGGCCGTGGTTCCGGCCTCGAAGACTTTCGCGATACTGGAATGATCCATCATCGCCAGAGCCTGCCGCTCGGCCTCAAAGCGGCGGAGCACCTGAGCCGTGTCCATCCCGGCCTTGATGACCTTCAAGGCGACCCGGCGTTTCACAGGTTCCTGCTGTTCGGCAACCCAAACAGTGCCCATGCCTCCCTCGCCGAGTACCTGCAGTAGTTTGTATCGACCAATGCGGCTGCCGATCTCCTGCGTTCGTGGCTGGAGTTCGCACTCCGCTTTGTCGTCGAGCGGAGCGGGCGGAGCGTTGACTGTGGCATCAAGAGCGTTCGCCGGTCCCTTGAGGAAGCTGCCGGGATTGGCGTGGGCTTCAAGCAGTGCCTCCATTCGCTTCCGCAATTCCGCGTCGCTGCCACACGCCTGCTCCAGGAAGGGCTCTCGTTCGCCAATCGGCTTCTGGAGAATCTCGTGAAACAGTGACTCTTCGTGCATGACTCTTCTCCGATCAACGCAATCTGGTTCTTTGGAGGCAGTAGCGAAAAACGAACGGGACGAGCACCAGGGAATTCGGAAAGAACGTCAGAAAAGTTTGTTTTACTGTCCGCGCACTTCATTTTGCAGCCAGGCGCGAGTGTAAGCCCAGTAGCGGTCAGCCGTCGTTGGCGAAATATTCAGGACTTCCGCCGCCTGATCGCCCGTCAAACCCACGAAATAACGTAATTCCACAAGCCGAGCCTTTATGGGATCTATGGCCGCCAGCTTATCCAGTGCCGCGTCAAGGGCCAGCAGTTCGATATCTGGCTCAGGGGCGGCCACATTGTCGAGCGGCTGCATTTCGGCGCCACCACCGCGTTTCAGGGTCAGCTTGCGGCGAGCGCTGTCGATAATGATTCGACGCATGGCCTGCGCTGCAACCGCAAAGAAATGCATGCGATCCTTGAAAGCACGCGGCTGCTCCTCGCCGACCAGCCGCAGGTAGACCTCATGCACGAGAGCCGTCGCCTGCAGCGTTTGTCCAGGCTTTTCCCGACCCAGTTTGAGGGCCGCCAGCCTGCGGAGTTCATCGTAAACCAGCGGAAGTAACTGCTCTGCAGCTGCCGGATCGCCCGATTCAATCTTTGACAGGATGTGAGTAAATTCGGACATCGGGGAACTTTTCCGAGGCGAGCGAAGTTGGCGGAGCCGCGACGATCTTAATCTTTCGTCGTTGAATTGCTCCCTACAACAGATGGCGAAGTTCGGAGGAATCAGAAATTGAAAAGCCGCGTCGGCAAACAATCTGGCGAAGAGAATGGTTCCAGGTCACAGCTTCGATTTCTGGCGATACCAGCGACTGGAGTTAGGACATAATTCGCAGTTTTCACGCGAAAATCGTAGTCCTTTTGGCCAGTTCATGTGCCATCGGTGATGAAGATCTGCAGGAACGACTCAACGATGCGAGCCGAGTCCGAACTGATTTATGGGTTTACAACGGCATTCCGCTGGCGAATCCGGACGCCCGCCGCCAGAACAGCGGGCCGGTTTGTTACGTTTTGGTGTGTCCCTTACAAAGATTGCGCTGCCTTCGATTCCGATGGCAATGATCACGGTCGTGAACTGGCGAACAAAAAATCGATTTCTGTGCGGCAGGTCGAAATGAAAGGCGATCATGGCTCAGGCGGCCGTCACGAATAAGATCCCACCAAGATCCATCAGTTTCAAAGGAACCCTTCAAGCCCTGGAATCATTTCAACCTCTGATTTGCTCACGTGGACGGTCGTAGCGCAGACCATCGGGAAAGACTCTATGAAGAGTTGCTTGCAGCGATTGCTTTGCCTCGATTAATGTTGCATCGTGACAATACTGATAACGGCAGGGCTGACTGCGACATCGGTTGTTCCATCAAGATGTTACAATGTAAAGCCGTTTGGCAGAAGAGCTCCCGGAGCAAGGCCAACTTGATGGGTGCCTGACTGAATTAACTCGACGCTGAGTTCTGATGAGATTGGGGCAAATCGAGTACCTTACTTCGCGGCTTTTTGTCGAGTCGCAGCAAACGTGAGGGCGGCTACGATGGTTATCAGCAGGGCTAGCACGAGGGATGTTTGCCAGAGTGGGAGCTTGAGTTTCGATGCGAACTCGAGGTCCAATTCCAGCAGTGCGTTCTCGGAAACCTGGACGGTGCGGCCGAAGGTGTAGACGTCACCTTCTTCCGGCAGACTGATCAGGATCGCTTGCGGCGCAGGTTCCGTCGTGCGTTGATGCAGCACCAGTCGGCCGGCAATCTGCTGCAGAATCGCGTTGTCTTCCGTCGTGTTTCCGCGAAGCAACTGGCTGAGTTCCTGAGGGCGGAAATTCAGTTGGTCCAGTTGCAAAATCGGATTTTCGGCGGCCGCTTGTCGAAGTTGCTCATTGTCTTTCACGTCGGTTTCGTCCCGGCTGTTGTCCAGAAACAGACGTTGACGACGCGTATTCAGACCGACAATCGCCTGTTGAGTTTGCAGGTTCTCCAATTGAACGCGTGCATCTTCATTGGAAGCGGCGTCAAGTGCGTATTGGTTCGCGACACTGTTCAGTGCCCAGCGAGCTTTAGATTGTTCACCAGCCTGCAACAGCTGATTGGCCTGTTCCAGCAGTTGAGCGGCTTGCTGAGCCTGCACTTGTCGCT
>JANPHT010000116.1:0-12877 GCA_031424595.1 Planctomycetota bacterium | reverse complement strand
CGGCGATGACTTGGTGTTTCCAGGCGGCACAGCCTTTTCAGGCCGGACGAATACGAACAACTTCACGCCGGGCACTTCGTTTCAGTCTCTCACGTTTACACAAAGTTCATTCGCATACACTATTAATGGTAATTCCATCCGCCTTGGCGCCGGGGGCGTCACCAGTGATTACGTAAACGTCATTAACTTGGACATCGCGCTCGCCGCAGATCAAACTTTCACAGCCAACAATCAGCAACTGACCATCAACGGTTCCCTAAGCGAGTCTGGCGGCAGTCATTCCCTCATGACCACCGGGAGCGGAATAAACCCTGTTCTGCTACTCGGTGGCGCAGCCTCCAACACATACACGGGTACGACGACCGTCCTCTCCGGGGCTCTTTCGCTTGGCAAGTCGGGGGCGACCGCCGCGGTTTCCGGACCTTTGGTGATCGGAGATGGTACGGGTAGTGACTTACTGTTATTGCCGTTCTTCAATGACCAGATCGCCGACAGCGCCTTGGTGACGGTAAACAGTTCCGGCGTGTTCAACCTGGGCAATCATTCGGAAACGATCGGCGCGTTGGCCGGAACTGCTGGAGGCCAGGTCGTCTTCGGGAACTCCTCGGCAAACACCTTGACGGTCGGCGGGAATGGCGTGAGTACGACCTTCGCGGGCGTGATCAGTGGTACGGATGCGGGAGACAATCTTGTTAAGACCGGAACCGGGATCATGACGCTTAGTGGTGTGAATAAATATGCCGGGGGCACGACTATTAAGGGAGGAACCCTGCGTGCAATGAACACTGACGCCCTCGGGACCGTCGGAACGGTGACGGTCGGCAGCCGTTCGCTGACCGAGGCCACTCTCGACATTCCCAACGGGGCTTATTTCAGTGGCAAAAATCTGGTCCTCAACGGATCGGGTTTCAACAATACAGGCGCCTTGCGCGGCAACGGCGGTTGGACTGGGCCAATAGTCCTCAACTGGGAAGTCGGCGTCACCGTGGACGCCGGGTCCATCCTTTCCCTTACTGGAAACATTAGCAGCAGCCTCGCCGCCAATTTCAACAAAGATGGCGGCGGCCTTTTGAACTTGTCGGGGAATAATACCTACGACGGACCGACGCAAATCTTTGGCGGCATCGTGAACATTCAAAGTGCAACGGCCCTTGGATCCACCGTGGGGCACACATTGGTCGTTCCGGGGACGGCCCTCGAGATACAGGGCGGCCTCAACGTTGCCGGCGAAACACTGTTTCTCTACGGCAGTGGCATCCTGAGCGGCGGAGCCTTGCGCAGCGTTAGTGGCGCAAATACGTGGACTGGTCCCATCACCTTGGGCTCGAATGCCACCATTGCGCATGTGGCAGAGTTCTTCACGATCAGCGGGACAATCGATACCCGCAGCTCTGAACTGACCTACGATACCACGTCCAGCAATCAAACTGCCCGACTCAACGGGGTCATCAGTGGTGTGGGTGATTTGCGGGTGAAAGGGACGGGGCAGGTCGAACTGCGAGGGGCCAATACCTACTCCGGCCTGACCACCGTGCAGCAGGGCGCCCTCACCCTGCAGGGCGGCGTCTCAACACTGGGCGATGGCACTGCGGGCACCGTCGTGATGGCTGGTGCGACCCTATTCTTGAACAAGAGTACGACCGAGAACCTGACGTTGGCTGGAAATGGCAAGGTGTTCGGGGCTCTCGTACTTTCAAACGGTGCCAATGCCTCCGGGACGATCACCCTGGCGGGCAACACGCGGATTTTCTCGTTTGGCACGGGAGACGAGTTGGTCAGCGGATCAATCACGGATACTGGGCAGGGCTATGGGATCGACTTCCTGGCAAACCTGCCAACCCAACGAACGATCCTGGCTGGTTCGAACAATTTCACGGGAACGACCACGATCTCTTCGGGCGTTGTCCTCGTCAACGGATCGTTGTCGGCGAGCAGCAACGCGGTTACCGTCGCCAACGGCGCGACCTTGGGCGGCAACGGCGCGATCAACCGACCGGTGGTCATTAACAGCGGTGGCACCTTAGCTCCTGGCACCAGTCCCGGCATCCTCGGCACCGGCAATGTGACGCTGGCTTCCAGCGCGACCTTTGCCGTCGAATTGAACGGCACCGGCGCCGGCACCGGCTACGACCAGCTCAACGTGACCGGCACCGTCAACCTCGGCAGCAGCACTCTGTCCGCTTCCCTTGGCTTCAGTCCTTCGATCGGCAATACCTTCGTGATTATCAACAACGACGGCGTCGATTCGGTCAGCGGCACGTTTGCCGGGCTGGCCGAAGGGGCTGTCCTTACCATCGGCGGGCAGGCGTTCCATATCAGCTACGTGGGAGGCACCGGCAACAACGATGTGGTTCTGACCCAGGTAATCTGCGTGACCAACACAAACGACAGCGGCGCCGGCTCGCTGCGGCAGGCGATCCTCGACGCCAACGCCAACCCGGGGACGGACAACATTTGCTTCAACATCGCGGGTCCTGGGCCGCATTCCATTCATCTTCTCTCCCAACTGCCGATCGTCACCGGTGCCGTGGTCATCGATGGCACAACCCAGCCCGGCTTCGCTGGCACGCCTGTCATTGAACTCGACGGCACGAGCGTTCCCAACACGCCCGTTCCCAATGGGCTGGCCAACGGGCTGATCATCACGGCGGGCCACAGCAGGGTGCGTGGGCTGGTGATCAACCGCTTCCACGGCAGTGGCATCCTGCTGCTGGAGAACGGGGGCAACGTCATCGAAGGCAATTACATCGGCACCGATGTCACCGGGACCATTGGACTGGGGAACTTCCAGGTGGGTGTTTACGTTGTAACGCCGGACAACATCATCGGGGGCACAGCAACCGGGGCAAGGAACATCCTCTCCAGCAATAGCAGCGGCGTCCTCATCGCCTTCAGCCAGAACAACGTCGTCCTGGGCAACTACGTTGGCACCGATGTCACCGGGACGATCGACCTCGGCAATCGCGACGACGGTATTCACATCGAATCGGCTAATAACAATGTGGTCGGCGGCACGGCTGCCCAGGCCAAAAATCTCATCTCCGGCAACGACGGCGACGGCACGGAAATCCGCGATGGGAGTGGCAACTTGGTTCATGGGAACTTCATCGGGACGAATGCCAGCGGTACCGCTGGGCTCGCCAATGGATCGGACGGTGTCGAGATTTTCCGAGGATCCAATAACACAATCGGCGGCACGGCTGTCGGTGCCGGTAACGTCATCTCCCGCAATACGGATCGGGGCGTCAACATCAACGGCGCCGGCGCGACCGGCAATGTTATCCAAGGCAACTACGTCGGCACCAACGCGACCGGCACGGCGGCCCTGGGCAACTTCGTCGGTATCGATGTTACCACTGCCAACAACACGATCGGCGGCGCGAGTGCCGGGGCGGGCAACCTCGTCTCCGCAAATGTTTATGGTGTCCTGCTGGATGGCGCCGGGGCAACGAGCAACGCGGTCCAGGGGAACTTAATCGGCACCAACGCCGCCGGCTCCGCAGCCCTGGGCAACTCCTTCTTTGCCGTCTACCTGTTCAGTGGCGCATCCAACAACCTGATCGGCGGCACTGTAGCAGGAGCCGCCGATCGCAACGTGATCTCCGGCAACGGCGAAGGTATTGTGATCGACGGAACTGGCACGAGGGGGAACTTGGTGCAAGGCAATTTCATCGGCACCAAGGCCGACGGCGTCAACCCGCTGGGGAACACCTATACCGGCATCCGCATCGAGCGGAATGCCAGCAATAACATCGTCGGCGGAACCGGCGCCGACACTGGCAACACCATTGCGTTCAACGGCAACGGCGGTGTCGTCGTCAATGATTCAGGGACGGGAAACACCATCAGCCGTAATTCCATTTACGCAAATGTCCGCCTGGGCATCGATCTGGACAATGATCTCGTGACCCCGAACGATGCCGGAGATAGCGACACCGGGCCGAACAATCTCCAGAATTTCCCAGTACTCTCGTCCGCTTCAAACCTGCCGTCCGGAGGCACGGAGGTGAACGGCAGCGTCAACAGCACGCCGAATACCACCTTCACGCTGGAGTTCTTTTATAGCCCGACAGCCGATTCGTCGGGTTTCGGCGAAGGGCAGACATATTTCGATACGGCTTTCATGACCACCGATGGCAGCGGCAATGTGAGCTTTTCCTTTGTCTCCGGCACCACAGTCCCGGCAGGTCAGTTCGTCACCGCCACTTCTACCGACCCAAATGGCAACACGTCCGAGTTCTCGCGGGCCATCCCGGCAGTATCGAATCAGCCTCCCGGCACGCCGTTCGACAATGATACAGCGACGAACAGCATGGCCGAAGGGGCGGCGAACGGCTCGACCATCGGTGTCACCGCCCAGGCCATCGACCCCAACGGCGACACGGTGACCTACAGCCTGACCGTCAACGCCGGCGGCCGCTTCGCCATTAACTCCAGCACTGGCGTCGTCACCGTGGCCAACAGAACGCTGCTGGACGGTCCGGCCACGCACACAATCACGGTCCAGGCCAGCGACGGCGCTGGCGGCACTTCGTCCGCCAGTTTCACCATTGCCGTCAACAATGTGGCTCCGCAGAACGTGAATGCGGGAGCCGATCAGACGGTGAATGAAGGCTCCGCGGTGAATCTGAGTGGCAGCTTCAGTGATCCGGGCAGTGCTGACACACAGACACAGACCTGGAGCGTCGTGGCGAGCAATGGCCAGACGATTGCCAATGCCAGCGGCGGCGGCTTCTCGTTCACCCCGAACGACAACGGCACGTACACGGTGACCTACACCGTGGTCGATGACGACAACGGAACCACCAGCGACACAGTGGTGGTCACTGTCGACAATGTGGCTCCCGTGATTACAACTCTGACAATAAATTCCTCCGTGATCAATGAAAACGGTTCGGTGACGATCAGCGGGAACTTCACAGATGCAGGCTCTGCGGACACGCACAGCGTTCTGATCGGCTGGGGTAACGGAGAGACATTTTCGGTGGCTTTAGTTGTGCAGAGCAACGGCAGCGGAACGTTCACCGCAACGCATCAGTATCTGGACGACAATCCGACAGGTAGCTCGTCCGATCCGTATACAATCAGCGCGACGGTGACAGATGATGATGGAGGTGTGTCAGTCAGTTCGACCGTGCATATTACGGTCAACAACGTGGCGCCAGTGGCCGGGGCGATTACAGCTCCGCTGGACCCGGTCGCAGTGACCAATGTCATCTCGGTCAGTGCGAACTTCACGGATATCGGCACGCTCGATACACATTCTGCTGTCTGGAACTGGGGAGATTCCAGCACTTCCATTGGGGCCGTGACTGAGAGTAACGGTTCAGGTTCTGTCACCGGAAGTCATGCGTATTCGACCCCCGGTGTCTATGTCGTGACACTGACGGTGACCGACGATGACGGCAATTCTGTTTCGTCCGTGTTCCAGTATGTGGTTGTCTACAATCCCGGCGCAGGATTTGTCACTGGTGGCGGCTGGATCGATTCGCCTGCCGGCGCTTACGCAGCCAAACCTGGCCTGACTGGCAGAGCCAGCTTTGGCTTCGTCGCCAGGTACCAGAACGGAGCGACTACACCGTCTGGAAACACGGAGTTCCAGTTCAAAGCCGGAGACTTCAACTTCCGCAGCGTGGACTATCAGTGGCTCGTCGTGGCGGGCGAAAATGCAAAGTTCAAAGGCACTGGCACGGTCAATGGTCAGGCCGGCTACCAGTTCATGATTACCGCCCACGACGGTCAGGTGCAGGGATCGGATGGGATCGACAAATTCCGCATCAAGGTTTGGAATGCAGGCGGAGTCGTTTATGACAACCAGGCCGGAGCGAGCGACGACAGTCAGGCGGCGACAGCCCTGCGAGGTGGCAGCATTGTCATACATAAGGATGGAAAAAACCTGTTGCTCAATGCAGTTGAAGGCGGGGCTGAAGGGGGCTCGCCTGGCTTGATGGATTCGCAGCTGTCCATGGCGGTCACCGAGGCCATTGCGTACTGGGCCAAACTGGGCGTCAGTTCTCAGCAGATTCAGCAGTTGCAGGGAATCAAAGTCATCCCGACCGACCTTTCAGGAAACACGCTGGGCTTGGCCTCCGAGTCGACCAACTATGTCTGGATCGACACGGATGCCGCTGGCTACGGCTGGTCAGTCACCGGTGACGATGGACTCGGAGGAAGGGTCGATCTGCTGTCAACGCTGACACACGAGTTTGGTCATATCCTGGGATATGACCACGACGTCCTCGGCGAAGACCTGCACCTCGATGAACGTCATCTAATCATGCTGTCGGCACCCGTGACACCGTGGAGCAGCCAAGCGGAGCGTCTCGGCACCAGCCTGACGTTCGCCCAGGTTTCCGATGCGGGATCCAGCCTGAAGGGAAGTGCTGATGTCCGCTGGTTGCCTGAAGTGAATGATGACGCAATAACTTTCATCGCTCGAAAGCGGACTGCGGGGGATCGTCGATCCAGCGGCAGTACGGGCATTGCCGCTCAGGACAAAAATTCCCTTTTAGACGAGATCTTTACCCAAGCGGATGACAACGACACAAATGACTGGCTGGGCAACATGCTGGACGGCCAGCTGATCGCGCGTCGTCTCTCGCTGCAGTCACTTGGCGGTGTCTGACCAGCGCTGCACGCCGTCACCTCGGAACGCCTGAACTTGTGGAGAGGTCAGGCGTTCTCGTTGGTGATACCGGACATTCAAAGTCCGGGAACAGGCCGACACTCGCTCCTGCGTATGCTTCTCATTGTCAGTGAGGCTATGCTTGGCGTAAAGCATGCGTATGATTGTCATTGAACGCTTCAAAACCAGCAGAGGTGTGAATATTCAGCAAGAAAGTCGGTTTTTCGTAGCCGACGAAGCAATGAACAGGTTTGACGCAGTCCGTTTTCCGAGTTCTCTGGCTTCACGCGAATTCCGCATAGACGAACATCGCTGCCCGTCGGGAAACAGCGTAAAGGCATTCAGTTCCACACGCCCCTGTCGCTGCCCCTTGAGTGATCGAGATTCAGCCTCTCAGGAGATTTCGTCCAATAACATGTTCGAGTGCCCCATGGACGCCGGTCTCACAGGTTCCTCGAGTGTCGCGTTCGAAGATGAGAGTCTGACCGTCGACTACAAGGCGACTGGATGCAGGGAAACCGGGTCAAAGCTCTGTCGGAAATTCGCTTAGATTCCGTCTTCGCTCGACAATGACCGCCAACATGTCCACGCATGGCACGTAGTTCTTCCGCAAACACTCGCAGCAAAATGAGATATGCAAAAGTGGCCTCACTTGCGTAGATGGCTGTTAGCGACACTTCCATCAACGGCAAGGAGGCCACGAGGATGCATTATTCTCACCAAGGACGGTTTCAGCAACAGGTGCAATTCCTCAGGCGCAAGTTTCTGCAGGACAGAGGTTTGCCGTTCACCAATGTCCTCTCAGAGGAGATCATCTCGCAAGCACTGGCAGCGATCGAAGGATTCATCGACCGAATCTATTCTTCACTGGTCACACTGCAGGCCTTTCAGCGGTTGATCGCCATGCTGGGAGAACATGACTCCAATTTCCGCAGGCATCTCTACGAGCAGCTTCTGGATGCCATTGTCACCCATCGAGTCGCCGATCGTTCCGACCGGTTTTAACCTGGGCGAAAGAAACGGAGACCCAAACCCTGCGCCTGTCTTATGAAATCGAGACAAGAGACAAAACGTGATATCCTTAACGGCTTTAGAGATAACTAAGTGCCATTCGGGTGATTGACCGTGGCATGGTGAGCGAAGGCAACATCGAGTTTCTTCGCGACGGCGGTCGGCGCTATATCATCGGCACGCCGAAATCAATGCTGAAGAAGTTCGAGCAGGACATTCTGAAAGATGACTGGCACAGTATCCGCGACGGTCTGGAAGTGAAGTTTGTGACGATGCCTGCCAGTGGCACCGAGTGTTCGCAAAACAATGCACGGGAGTCATCTGCTGAGTCACACGAACGCTTCATTTTGTGTCGCAGTCGCGAACGATCAAAGAAGGAAGAAGGGATCACGCAGCGATTCGAAAAGAAGATCGTCGATGGGCTGACACGAATGAAGGCTCGTTGCGAGAAGCAGAAGCGTGATCCAATGACGGTCGAGCGTGAGATTGGAAGGCTGCTTGGTCAGAACACCCGCGCGGCGAAACTCTTCGATGTCAAGGTCACAAAGACTGATACCGGAGCGGCTCGCATCGAATGGTCAAAGATCGCAGCCTCACGCGACTGGGTGACTCTGAGCGCAGGCTGGTATCTGCTTCGGACAAACGTGCTCGATTGGTCCGACGAAGACTTGTGGAAGGCTTACATCCAGCTGACGGAAGCAGAGGCCGCATTTCGGATTCACAAAAGTGACCTTGCGCTGCGACCGATCTGGCACCAGAAAGAAGAGCGTGTACTGCCTCACATCTTTGTGTGCTTCGTCGCGTACGTGCTGTGGAAAACTCTGGGTCAGCTTTGCATCAGGGCCGGGCTCGGTAACGAACCCCGGCGAGTGCTTGCGGAACTATCAGAGATCCGCTCGATGGAGGTGGTCCCGCCAACCCGCTCTGGTCCCGAAATCCGGACTCGCTGCATTTCAAAACCCACCGATCACCAGCAAATCCTCCTCGAAAAACTCCGACTCAAACTGCCCGCCAAAATAATCCAACGCAAAATGTAGTGGAAACTTTTGGGCTGAAGCCGCAGAAAATTCAGTGTTTCTGAAACGAGTTGGGGAAGTTGGTGTTCGGCGACAATTAGGTTTGCGGATGAGCTGCGGCTCGGTGACCGTGACGAGGCAAGTGAGCGCAGGCTGTCCCGCAGGAATTCGCATTATCGCTGATAAATTGGCAGTAGCTGATAGGCGGGCGTCAATGCCAAAATGGCCAGCGAAGTGCTGTAGGCAGAACCATAGTTGCGTTCCGCTCCACCGGCGACGGGCCAGCCACCTTCCTGGCTTTGCTCCGAAAGCAGGCTGCGGGCGATTTGAGGAAAGATCTGATTCCAGGTTTCGCCACCAACCTGAGCCGTCGCCTGACTGCTGTAGTAGGACGACAGATAAAAGTAGCCGTCCTGCCACGGTCGTGGATACTCGCGAGACCGAAACCATGCAGCGCCGGTCGCAATGCCTTCGTGAGTATGCCGACCTCCCAGAATCAGTGTCAACATGGATGAGGCTGTGTTGGCCAATGTGATTTGGGGGTTGCCGTTGGGCTCTGATTCCTGCGGACGATAGCGGAACACGCCTTTCTCATGCTGTGCCGGGTCCTTCTCATAGCAACGCTCCACAAAGTCCAGGCCTTCGTCAAAGTATTGCTTCGGCACGTTGAATTCCGCATTGCGAGCCGACCGCAGAAACATCAGTGCCCAGCCGGTGACAGACATGTCGGACGAGGCATTGGGACCCTCAGGATAACCATAGCGAAAGCCGCCGATGTCACTTGGCACTTCTTTCTGGCGAGTCTGCACTTCCCGATGATAAATCAGCGCACTCGTGATGGCCGCTTCGATCTTCTGAGATCGTTCGCCGCTGGTCATGCCATAAACTTCACCGAGCATGAGTCCGGCAATTGAATGGTTGTAGGTCACTGTTTGAGCAGGATTACCGTGGCCGACCGGTGGAGTCACAGGCAGCAGCGAGAAATACCCGCGTCGACGCTGAGTCGACAGCACGAAATCAATGGCCTTCGAGATCTGCTGACCATACTTGCCTTCATCCGGCATGTGGCCTCGGGAAAGAAATGCCATCACCGCCAGAGATGTGACAGCCGGTTGCGCAGCCTCTTCGCTGGGGAATCGCCCGTCTTCCTCCTGAGTGCTCGCCAAAGCCGCGAGGCCTCGATCAACCGCGGATTCGACGTTCGACCATTCCGTCGGCGGCAGTGCGGCGTAGAGGTTTGAGGATTCGGAAATCAGGGGAGGTGCGGGTTCCTGAGCACACAGCGGATTCGCCAGGATCATTACGAGCAGACAGACCAACCCAGGGGTCATGCTCCGCACAGGCAAGCAGCAGGGCGTCAGGCTTCCGAGCACACGTCGTGAAACAAAGAAAACGGAATTGTGAAAGAATGTAAACATGGAGGCTCGGAATTAAGGTTGGGTTAGATCCTCGGGCATGAATCGACTCGGAGGGCTGACGCCCCGCTCGCCTGAAATAGTGAGCGGCTGGCACCTTGCGGCTCATCCGCCTCCTGCTCCGCCCGTCAATTGGCGAATTCGATCCTGGTACTGTTCAATCGCCTTTCGATAATCCTCCGGTGGAGTTCGGCCGCCGACTTGTCCTAAGCCGTCATCCAGCGTCGACATCAGCTTATTCCACTGATCGTCCGGCAGAGTCTCGCCTTTCGCAAGGGCCTCCATCGCTGCTTTCGCCTGCTCGGCCTCAACCATTCTGCGCCACATCTGTTCCGGGTTCTGGCCGTCCTTCATTTCTTCCAGAGCCTTACTCATTCGTTGAGCCATCTCTTTCATCTGCTGGCGCTGCTGTTCAGAAGTCGCCGGATCCGCAGCTCGCTTTTCCATCTCTTTCATCGTTTGCTGCATCTGGTCCTTGAGCATCTGCTGCATATCTTTCGATTCAGCCAGTTGCTTCTTTTCTTCCTCTGTCATTTCACGCGTCTCAGGAGGCCGATTCTTCGTCTCCTTCTCGCCGGATGCATTCAACTGCTGCTTCATTTGCTTTTGAATCCGCGCCATCGCGGCTTCGCCGGACGCTCCCAGCATCATGCCTCCATTCTGCGTCCACTCCATGGTGTCCTGCAATACACGGATGTTGCGCGGCCGGTTGGGGATGCCCAGTTGAGCTTCAATGTTGGGTTCACGTTCCAGATTGGCAAGGAACTGGTCCAGAGTCGGATCTTCAAGATCGGCGATGCTCGGATCGTCAACTTCCTCCTTGTCCAGGGCTTCAATCGTTCTGCGACGCAACTGGTCCAGGATCCTGCCTGCTTCTTCAATGCCCTTCAAAGCCAGTTCCTGTTGAGTCGCCCCGGCATCAAGACGGTCGCCGGCAAAGGCAAACGTCGCGGACGACTGATTGAAGGTGAGCGACTCCATCGCCCGCATCAGTTCCTGAGCCAGATTGGTGATCTCCTGCGGCATCGGATTTTCTTCGTTAAACTCGCCCGCCAGATCGGCTTCGATGTTGAGTATTTCGGCTCTCAGCAATTCGGTGGCCACGGTGATCTGGTGTTGGTCCAGTGAGGCAAGTCCAAAAAACTGTTTACGCTCGATAGCGCCGGCCGTTTCCGCCCAGGTGTCCGCCTGATCGGCCAATGCGCGATTCTCCGCAAGGCGCAACTGGACAAAGTCGGCAACACCTTCCTGTGTTTCGTTTTCGAAGTTCAGCTTATCCATGGCGGCCGACAGTTCGCCGATGCGATAGACGAGATCACTCGCGCTGGTACTTAGCCCTGTGGATTCCGTCGCTTCGCCTCCCGCCTTCCGGAGTTCACGCACTTCGAAGTCGCAGCGACGCACATCCAGAGCAATCTGTTTCGCCAGCTGAATGATCATCGCCGGAGACCCCTGCGCCGAATTCAGCACGAGCGGCATCTGCTTTTCCACGCGATCCGCAAACTGCTGAGCTTCCTTTGCGAGTTCCTTTGGAAGATCCAGTCGCAGGTCAGAAATCTGCAGCCAGTAATTGTCTCGCTGGTTGTCCGATACGCCAAGCCATCCCATAACTTCCTGCGCGGCCTGATCCTGTTTCGCAGCAAGCTCAGCCAGTTGACTGCGAAGCGACGCGCGGCGGCGTTTGATCAGATCCAGATAACGCGATCGCAGGCGCGGGTCGTCGCCCAGAATTTTAGCGAGTTCAGACATCATGTCACGACGCATCTTTGTGACTTCGGCGAGTCGGTCGAGGTACGCCTGGTCGACTTCGACGACCGTTATTTCTCGCTGCAGTTTCAACGGATCAAAGTTCTGCTGAGCTTCTCGAAGCAACTGCTGACTGCCTTCCACGTAGACCGTATACATCTTGATCGCTTCGTCAATCTTCTTCGCCAGTTCCTGCTCCTGAACGACGCTGTCATATTTTCTCAGCAACGCCAGAAGCAACTCACGGGCACTCACGACATGGTGCAGAGCTTCTTCGGCATGGACGTCCGCTCCCGAGTCTGGCTTGCGAATCGCCACAAAGACTGCATCACGAGCCGGTGTCACATGCGCGCTGCTGATGTCGACCATCTGCAGCCCCACAAACTCGAAGGCTGAGTCTACCGTTTCCAGGTTCAGTTCGCTGACGAATGATTCGACGTCACCCAGACGAATATCCAGCTCTTTGAAGCCTTCACCGCGTAGATCATCCTGGACTTTATGCCTGTAAAGAGCATTCAGTTTCGTCTCAATCACTTCAAGCATCTTGTCGATCTGTACCACCTTGTCACGGATCGGCTTGACGTCCGTCTTTTGGTCTTCATTGCGGCCAGCGAGAGCATCGAGACGGGCACTGATCTTCAGCTTCATTCGATCGGTCTCCTGCTGCTGACCGGCATCTGAACGCTGTGCTGTCATCATGATCTTTGGTGGCGGCTCCTGTGACGAACCAGACTTTCCGCCTGGAATAGGGTTGGTGTTCTTTTTGTTCAGGTTTGCTGGAGTGTTCGGTGAATTCGCGACTTCAGATTTTTTAACCGCCGCAGGCGTATCCGTCTTCTGATCCGGATCGCCTGTCTTTGCCCCGGCCTCACCTTCATCCTTCGGCATCTCAGCTGCGGCGATCTCGCCTGGCTTTGGCTCTCCTGTAGCCGGATCTGTCTGCAGATCCGCATCGCCACTCTTCGCGCCAGTTTCGCCTTCATTCTTCGGCATGTCGGACGCAACAAGGTCGCCAGACTTCGGCTCCCCGGTCGCCGGATCTGTCTGCAAATCCGCATCGCCAC
>JANPHT010000115.1:0-3254 GCA_031424595.1 Planctomycetota bacterium | reverse complement strand
CATTTGCCCGGAACTGATCGTTGTCGTTCCCGTGTATGTGTTCGCCGCACCGAGATACAGTCTCGCCGTGCCGGTCTTCGTCATCCCGCCAATTCCACTGATGACGCTGTAGACGGCCAGATCCCTGCTGCCGCCCATTGTGAACAGTCCCCCCGCAGAAATTCCGCCTGTGCCGATGTTCAATCCCGCAGTACCGGCGCTCGTCAGCTGCCCGCCTCCGGCATTGACCGTGAATCCGCGAGTAAACGTGGCCCCGGAGCCTGTGTAGGACAGTGTTCCCTGAGTGCTGGCGCCACCCAGTACAACTGGATTGGCCGAATTCCCGAGATTGCTGCTGCCAGCCGAGACCACAATACTGGAAGCACTGAGCGTGCCCTGACTGATGGTGGTCGTGCCTGTAAAGGAGTTCGCACCACTGAGCGTCAAGGTGCCGCTGCCGGACTTTGTAAGCGAGCCGGTTCCTGCGATCGTGTTCGCCACGGTTGTCGAACTCGAGAGGTTGAACACCAACAAGCCGTTCAGAGTCACCGCACCGGTGCCGAGCGCTCCGGCCGACCCACCATTGCCGATCTGGAGTGTGGTGCCGCTATCGATTTGGGTCCCACCATAACTATTCGAGCCAGTCAAAATTACCGTGCTTCCAGCCGGACCGCGCTGGGCAAGCGTCCCACTGCCCAGAATGTGGTTCGACACGGACGTCGTACCCGACAGATTGAATGCGATATCTCCGTTGACTGTGACTATTCCATTGCCCAGAGACGCGTCCGTCCCCCCAGCCCCGATCTGCAGACTCGCGCCAGCGTTGACCATCGTGGTGCCATAGCTGTTCGCTCCAGTGAGCACCACTGTCGCAGCGCCGCTCACGATCAGCGCCCCGGATCCGCCGATCCCATTTCCAACGACCAAATTGACGCTCTTATTGAAAACCAGCGATCCGTAAAGGATGATCGACCCGGTACCCAGTGACCCCGTCGTGCCGCCATCGCCGACCTGCAGCGCCCCGGCATTGACGGTCGTCGTGCCTGTATTAGTGTTGGCTCCGGATAGAATCTGCGTGCCGCTTCCGTCCTTCGTCAGGCTCAGCGTGGCCGCTGCCGCCCCGCCATTTTGAATAATCCCACTGAATGTACCCGAACCGCCGGCGGAACCGACGGTCAGAGTTGACGATGCCCCACCTGGAAACAGTTTAACCGTACCCGTGCCTGACAAGGCATCGATCGTCTCACCGGCTCCCACCAGCCACAGCGTTCCATTCACGGTGACGCCTGATGCGTCCGGAATGACGGTCGTGGCACTGCTCTGCAGCGTGGCAGCGGCATTCACAACCACACTCCCGACGAAATTGTTGGTTGTGTTATCAAACGTTGTCCGACCCGGCCCAGTGACTGTCAATGTACCCACAGACCCCGTGATCTTTCCGGAAAACGATGTGCGATCGTAGGCATCTCCTCGCAGAGTCGTGGGCTTATTCAGAGTCAGCATGCCGGAGTAGCTGATGATCCCGCTTCCCGTGCTTCCACTGCCGATCGTCGATGTCCCCGTGCCCCCAGCCACTACAATCACATTATTGGCAATCGTGCTGCCTAATGAGCCAGTGAGCAGAGCCGCATCGTTGTTGCCGGAATTGAGTGTAACAGTGCCCGTACCAAGCGCATTCGGTCCGTTCACTTCGATCGTGCCAGCGCTGACGATCGTTCCCTGGCTCAACCCCGGGTTACCAGCCATCACGACATTCCCGCCAGGGGAATTCAAATACACTCCGGCACCACTGTTGTTCGCGATGGTGTTGCCGGCACCTGGGAGGGTTCCTCCGATGGTGTTCCCGGTCGCCCCTGCTTCCATGCTGATCCCGTTTCCGGAATTTCCCATGGCCAAGGCACCGCCTGGAGCCAGTCCAATGATATTGCCGAGAATCGTGTTGCCTGCGGCTCCTGCCTGATTCAACAGGATTCCATGCCCTGTGTTATTCGAAATCACATTGGAATCAGCCGCCGAAGTGCCCCCGATCGTGGTGCCGGACGTATTCTGAATCATCACGCCGCTGCCGGAATTCCCCAGCGCAAGTCCGCTCGACCGAACTCCGATGTAATTGCAGACAATTGTGTTCGCGCCGGATGCCAGGAAAATGCCGTGGCCTGAAAAGCCGACAATCGACAGCCCTCGGATCGTGACGCTCGCCCCGGCGTTGACATCGAGTCCGTCGGCGGCCCCCGCCAGCGAGCCATTGATCTCGATGACCGGACTTCCTGAGTAATCCGGTTCCGATGACCCATCAATCACCAGCGGCTGGCTAATGTTGGGCAGCGAAGTGGAAAGATTGATGACGTGCGGCCCGACACCTGCAATGCTGAAACCAATCGTATCGGCACCGGCATTCGCTTCCGCGTCGGTCATCGCCTGTCGCAGAGTGCCGGCACCGGAATTTGCTGTACTCGTCACCGTAAAAGTACTGAGCAGCGCTCTGATCTCCAGAGTCTCAATCATATTCACTCGCCGGCGGCGCCGGATTTGCACTTCTTCCGATGAAGACTGCCGACGGCGACGAAGCAGGTGGTTTGCGAAACCTTTGGACCTGTTGAAGAGTTCTGAAAGTGTGGACTTGCTGAACCGGGACGCCTGCTGACGGGGAAGCATGTTGTGTCTCTCAAATCGAATACCGATTTTAACGACGACGAAACGTAAACGTGCAGTCACTGCACTGAATTCATGATTAGCTCAATAACACTGCCTGGGAAGCAATTTAACGACCGGCAGGTTGCATGCCGCAACGTTCGGGCGCGCACAGATTCCGGACCAGTTTTGTTGTATTGAAATAGACCAATGTGTTTGATTTTTTGGAACAGTTGTCGGATGGACAGAAGCCGGAGTCGGTATGGAAAATCAACGTTGACGGAGGACAGCAGCAACACCGTTGGGCGATGTGCCAACGCACTGTGTCGTCAGATTGTCTTCAATTTCTGTACAGCTAATGGTCTGACTCAAACTCTGACATTGTGACTACGCGGAGTAGCTTGTCGGTCGATGACTCCCCACTCCGAACGAAAAACGGTGAGTCGCGGATCCGTCGAGCCAAGGATCGGAAAGTCGAGGAAAAGGGGTGATCCAGGCGGGAAACGGGCTCCGAGGGTGGACTAATCCTACCCGCAGGAGTCGACACAATGCAAGCGTGGGTCCTTAGGGTGGTAAAAAAACGGCTGGCTTTCAGGCCAAGTTGAGTTTGCGTAGCGGGATTCGAGTTTGTTTCATCGTAGAGC
>JANPHT010000114.1:0-2312 GCA_031424595.1 Planctomycetota bacterium | reverse complement strand
ATTGTCACACAAACCTGGCGAGGAACACATTTGGTGCGAGTGACCGTTCGTGTTTCACAAACTTGACGGCAAGTCGTGTAAGGAACCTTGCGAGTACAGGTCTGCTGTTCCATTTTGCATGTTGTGTA
Source organism: Planctomycetota bacterium (assembly GCA_031424595.1). Lineage (GTDB taxonomy): Bacteria > Planctomycetota > Planctomycetia > Planctomycetales > Planctomycetaceae > SXXK01. Next base: position 2,184 of record JANPHT010000114.1, on the reverse strand, counting down.
CGGAATCTGCTTTGTGCAGCATTCCGTGACCATCTTGCAAGTCGTGTAAGGAACTCGGCGAGTGATACACTGTTCTGTCCAACTGCAGGTCGTATAAGGAACCTTGCGAGTACAAGTCTGCTGAGTCATCGTACAAGTCGTGTAAGGTACCTGCTTTTGGCAGGTTTCCTGAACGAACGAGCAGGTTGTGTAAGGGACCTTCTTTGAAGTTTGAACTGGAACCTGTCGGCAGATAGTGTAAGGAACCTGCTTGTGGCAGACTTCCGGAACCATCCTGGTGCAGGTCACAGTCTTCTGAACAACCTTTGGAACCCACTTCTTGCAACAGACAGTGCGTGACGGGCACTGAACGCAGACTGTTTTCGTGCAGCAGGGATTGCATGGGTCAACAACACACTTCTTTACAACGGGGCCCGGGATACACTTTGTTTCTGTGACCCAGTCGCCGCAGCAGACGTCAACAGTGTGACTTTCTGTAACGGGCTTGCAGACCGTGTAACACATGTCTTTGAAGCAGGTTTCTGCTTCCGTCTTGTAAGTCGTGCAGCACACGTCCTTATAGCAAGTCTGGTAGACTGGCTTGCAGACGTTGTAGCAGACGGTGCGGTAGCAGGTCTGGTAGACTGGCTTGCAGACTGTGTAGCAGCAATCGCGATAGCATGTTTGGTAACAGGGCTTGCGAACGCGGCATGTGACGTCTCGGTAGCAAGTCTGGTAGACCGGCTTGCAGACGTTCTGAGTGCAAGTTCGGTAGCAGGTCTGGTAGACCGGCTTGCAGACCGTGTAGCACTCATCACGGTAGCATGTTTCATAAACGTTCTTCGTGCAGGTCACAGGAATGGACTCTGTGCACTGATCGTACACTGTCTTCATGCAGGTATACTGCTGAGACTCCCAAACTGTTTCCTGAACTGTTTGACATTGCGGGCCGCAACCGCACCGAGCTGCCACAAAATCGCCGCATGGTGAACACGCAGATGTTGCGCAACCGGTGTAGCCACCCTTTCCGAGTAGCCCGGCCATCAACACACCGCTGTGCAGCAGCACGGTAACTGCAGCAGCGGCTCCCAGCATGAGCCTTTTCATTGCCTCTACCTCGACTGTTCTAACTTAGTGAAACGTGAGCGCACGAGAGACGTACGAACCTGCATCTCTCTTCGTCGGTCACGTTTGCGCGACTTGACTGTTCGAACACGGGCGGTGAGCCCTCCGAACCGTTTGTCAGCTTGCACACCAAAAAACCAAAACGACCGCTACAATCTGCATCTTCATTTGCCCAAGCTTTTCTGAGTATGCCGAACAGGCAGTCATGTATTGCAGTTGAGAGTCTTTCCTGGTCGCTGAGCATATTGATCAGTAAGCAATGGACCGCGCATCTCTGAGTACTTAAACAACTGGGGAATCTTTCCCGGGCTAGGTTACACGAAGCCGTGGCGATCCTGCTCCAGTCAATTCCCAAAACCCAACGGGAATGGATGACCATCCGCTGCCAAAGCATCAATGCTCGGCAAATTGATTCCGGTGGGTTGTTCGGGCGGCGGATTTTGCTAAACTGCTGGCCCTTCTGAACCCGACAATTGTGACCAGTGTTGTCTTGATGCAGTGCATTTTCAAGGATCCGTAAAATCGGCGAGTGTGTATTAGCAATCATGTCTTGGCGGTGTAGCTCAGTTGGTTAGAGCAGCGGAATCATAATCCGCGGGTCGGGGGTTCAAGTCCCTCCGCCGCTATTGAAAACCCCGTGAAACATTGGTGAAACAGTGTTTTTCGGGGTTTTTTCATGCCTAGTCGGTGCACGATGCGGTGCATTGCGAAGCAATTCGGATGCCTGCTGCACCGGATTTTGCACCGCTTTTTCGAAGTGTGAATCGGTCACCTGCAGATAGTGCTTCGCTGCCACTTTGGGACTATTCCCCATCCACTTGCAAACAACGTAGGTCGGGAAGTCCTGCTCTAGTTCTGTCTGCCGACTGGCTCGCAGGTTTTGAAATGCCTTTGGCCAGGGAGTGAGCCCGGCTCGCCGGATAATCTTCCCAAACATGGTCCCTAGATTCTGCTCACCACTTCTGATTTTAGTGACCACAACTTCAGCCCCGTCCTCTGCCATCTCAAAAGCCTTCTCAAGGTATGGCCTCAGCTCCGGGAAGATTGGAACAATCCGCGAGGCCATCCCTTCATGGTGTT
>JANPHT010000113.1:0-2959 GCA_031424595.1 Planctomycetota bacterium | reverse complement strand
GGAACAAGTACAGGTCGCCCCCACTGCAGTCCCATCACAAGGATACAGGTGACAACAGTACCAGAAAGGATGGCGTCTGCATTTTGCCAGGGAACCACACGCGTTTTCAACATGAGACCACCGTTTCAAACCAGAGGCGATGAACCTGCTTCCATTCCACAATCGTCGCACTCTTTCCGAACCAAACTATCTCGAACTGTTGATTACTGTTTGATCGATCCTGCTTGACGGCATCCCATGCGTGCCAGCCTTCCGCCTTGATTTGCCGCCTACGGTCGATTTCTGTGCGGAGTCGTCGCGTTCCTTTATCAGCAGCCACTCCTTGCCATCATTTGATTTCCGGAGGGAACTGCGTCTCACCAACATTCATCCGCCTCGCGGCTTTTTGCCGCAGAGTCTGAGTTTGAGCTTTCCCCTGCGGTATCCGACATGTGTATCACCGACTGGCTGACAGGTTCCGGTGTCCCAAAGCAACACGGTAGCTCCGCCTGCCAAGTAGTGCATTCGCTGTGACATGAGTAAACCATTCATCAAATTGACAGTCCGACTCTGCGCTCATTTTGCAAAACATGTGCCAAGGTGACACGGAGCAGTCAACGTGCTGCGGGTCACCGGAGACTACGTTTCGTGCCCGGGAGCTACGGCCATTTTTCGCACGACAATATCGGCACACGTTGTGCAGTGCCGCCTGCTCGACTCCATTCGTTTCCTGGCGAGGATTCTCATGTTTTCTCCGGCTTCCATTCTTTTGATGTGGCTACGTGGCCTTCTTTCAATTGCAGTCCTTGCAGGCGGAATTTATCTGGCCTGTCGTTGGTATGCTCGGCTCCCGGAGGCGACAGTGATAATCCAATACAACGAAGATGGAACTGTTACAAAAACTCGAGTTCCCGCTACTTTTGTTCAGCGGGTGCGAAGCTGGCGCCCTGGCGGCGATGCGACCACAGCATTTCTGGCGGGGGGACTATTCTTGCTGGGATTGAGTAGCGCGGGTGGCTGGATTTATCCGCGAGTATTCTGCCGTGCGGGAGGTTTTAATCCTGGCGAACGGCCACAGAGTGAAACGAGCCAAATTACGAGGCCGGATGGAACACAACTCAATGTGGAAACGTATGGTTCAAAGGCGGCACCCCGACTCATTATGACCCACGGCTGGGGCTGTGATCGTCAAATGTGGCATTACGCCGTCACTCAGTTGTCGGAGCATTATCGAATTGTCATTTGGGACTTGCCCGGCCTGGGACTCTCAACGCAACCGTTGAACGGTGATTACAGCGTTGTCAAAATGGCAAATGATTTGCGAGCAGTGCTCGAAGCGACCGGCAGTCAGCCTGCAGTCCTGGTGGGCCATAGCATTGGCGGAATGATTACACTGACCTTTTGCAAACTCTTCCCGGAGCTTCTTTCGCGTTCCGTGGTGGGCATTTCCATCGTGCAGTCCACCTATACAAATCCGCTCAGAACCACCCGATTTGCAGGCTTACTCACGGCAATCGAAATGCCCGTGATAAGACCTCTGCTGGCTCTGACGATTTTCCTTTCCCCTGTCGTATGGCTGCTGAACTGTCTGAGTTATTGGAACGGTTCCGCACATCGATCCGCAGCAAGAGGTTCATTCGCCGGTCAGGAAACGAGAGGGCAGTTGGACTTTGCCGCTCGTTACAATCTGAAAGTGTCGCCGAGCGTGGTCGCGAGAGGAATGTTGGGGATGTTGCATTACGACGCGGAAAAGGTGCTTTCGCAAATCCAGTTGCCCGCACAGGTTATTGTCGGGGACCTGGACAGTACCACACTGCCGGAGGCCGGCACGCACATGGCTGGGCAAATGCCGCAATCGAAGCTGCTTTGCCTCTCACCAGCCAGGCATTTCGGATTTTTTGAGAAGTATGACGAGTTCAATACCGTCTTGCACCAATTTGTATCCAAGTGCTTCTCTCGACCAGCAGGGTGAACTTGCTACTCTCATTGTACACCGCATGGACGTCGGAACAGCAGATTCCTGGGTGCCGGCCCCGCCCGCCACCCAGAAAACCCACAGATTTTCAGGATCGCGCCGGTAGTTCAACACGGTCAAAGTGGTCACCACAGCGACGTAGGACGCTAGATGAATTCCAAACCCGGCATTGACGCGATCTTCGGCTTGCTTATGAGTCACCATTTCCCACTCCTCAGTAATCCGGTTGATCTGCTACGAATTTTTTGTACAGGATTCAATTAATCGACTCTGAATTGGGAGCAAGCGTCATGCGAATCGAGCCAACAAAGGCAATTTGATTCAAGCCTTCAGACATAATTCTCCGTGCAGTGACAGCTCGTCGTCCAGAGCGATCGCTCTCAGCGCGTAGTGAGGGATTTGCGACAGCCTCACTCTGGTTGAAAGATTTGCGATCAGCAGCTTGCCACAATCGGCAGGTCCATTAAGCTCCTTATGGGAGACAGCGACACAAAACCGAAGTGCACGATCGCGTTTCAAACCGCGACAATGCTGCTGGCGCTCGGAATCGGGCTGGTCATTTCCATTCCCGAACGACAGCCAATGAGGACACTTTTGCGAGACGATGCATCCGCGGTACTCGTTCATGGCGCGCTGCCCGGCGTCATTCTGCTGCCGATTGTTCTGGGCTGGCTGAGTATTCGCGGCCAACAGGCCGGAGTGATCGATGCGGCCTTCGACACCGCCATGGTGGCGCTGGCGTTGATGGTGCTGCAGACGGCGTTGTTGTGGTGGTCAGCGAGCGCGGTACGATCTCACGTGACAGCGCTTCGCGACAGTCGAGAACGGCTTTCCGGTATCCTCACCAGTATCACGGAAGCGTTCGTCACGTTCGACTCAGACTGGAAAATCGTTTTCGTTAACGAACCGGCGGAAGCACGTATGAGCATGAGCCGCACGGAGTTGATCGGCAGAAATGTCTGGGAGCTCTTACCGGAGGCCGTCCACACCGAAGCCTATGGGCTG
>JANPHT010000112.1:0-28843 GCA_031424595.1 Planctomycetota bacterium | reverse complement strand
CTTTCCAGACGAGGTTCTGGGCGTCACTCCAGGTCGTTGGCAAAGTTGTTGAATCACTTTGCCCCGATCCATTGGGGCCTCGAAATCGAGACCAGTCGTCAGCCAATAAAGAAGCGGTGTGTGAGGCGACTAAAAAACCGGCCACAACAACGGCGATAGTCAGCAGGCAACGACTCTTTGGCACGAGCGAACCTCCATTACGATAGGCACAGAATTAGGCGATACGTACGACAAGGCACAGAATTGGCCCATAACATGGGGAGTTTTACCGAAGTCCACCTTAAGACAACGTGAAGGCTTTGCCTGTTTTTAGGATTTAAGTGCCTTGTTCTTTCCAATTCGCGATTTCGCATGGCAGAGATCCAACAGCATGGCCTCGAGACCGTTTGACGGAAAAAAACGGAAATTCGGGATTTATGTTGCTGGAGTCATCTAAGTTAAGGCCAATTCCCTGCTGACAGTCGAGTTCTTCGGCGATTATCATACGATCCCCGTGTGATCTGCAAGTTAGCTTCGTGCACGCAAAGTTCCTGGCTGACCACGTGCTATTTTCCTCGTGTTTTCCCGCCTGATTCTTCCATATTGAGACCTCACCCATGTGGAACCTCTTTGGACCCTCACGACGTTTTTGTGACGGTGTTGCTCGACGGTCTTTTCTAAAGGTTGGTGGATTGGCTGTTGGCGGTCTCTCCCTGGCAGATGTTTTTGCCTCGGAAGCATCGACCGGTGTAAGCCGCCATAAGTCTGTGATTATGGTGTACTTGTCCGGCGGAATGCCGCACCAGGACACGTTCGATTTGAAGCCTGACGCACCTGTGGAGGTTCGAGGAGAATTCAAGCCGATTGCGACAACAGTTCCGGGCGTTCAATTCTGCGAACTGCTTCCCAAGTTGGCGCTGGTGGCCGATCGCTGCTCAATAATTCGATCGATCGTGGGCCAGCGCGATGAGCACTCGAGCTTTCAAAACCTGACCGGTTTTACCATGGGTGAAGTTCAACGCGGCGGTATTCCAAATTTTGGTTCCGTCGTGGCGCGGGTGAAGGGCTCGACGAATCCCGTCACGCCCCCATTTGTTGATCTGTTTCCCACAATGCAGCACAGGCCGTACAACAGCACGGGAGCCGGTTATCTTGGCAGTGCCTACAACCAGGTTCGCGCCGACGGCGAAGATCTTGCCAGCATGCGACTGCGATATGTCGAGAATCAGCAGTTTACCAATCGACGGTCCCTGCTCGGGCAACTAGATTCCTTTCGTCGTCAGGTGGATGCTCAAAGTCTGGACAACATGGACGAAAGTTATCGACGCGCGTTTGACGTGCTGACGTCCTCCAGGCTTGTGGATGCAATGAACGTCGACAAAGAAGATCCGGCAGTGCTCGCACGATACGGGCGTGGTTCGTCGAAGCATCTCGGTGACGGCGCGCCGACGTGGAACGATCAATTGCTCGTGGCCCGACGCCTTGTCGAAGCAGGAGTACGAGTTGTCACCGTGGCCTATGGCTTCTGGGATACTCATGGAAACAACTTTGGCCATTTGCGACAGCATCTGCCGACGTTTGATACGGGAATCTCCGCGTTGGTCGAAGATATTTACGCTCGTGGACTGGATCGCGACGTGTCGGTGGTCGTCTGGGGCGAATTCGGTCGAACGCCGAAGATTAATGACAAGGCCGGGCGAGACCATTGGGCTCCAGTCCAGGCGGCGTTGTTGGCCGGGGGCGGCATGCCGGCAGGCCAGGTCATCGGATCCACCGATAAGATCGCAGCCTATGCAGCCGATCGCCCTATTCATTATCGAGATGTCCTGGCCACAATCTATCACAATTTGGGAATTGACAGTACGTCGTACGTTCGCGATCAGGCGGAGCGTCCGGTTCGAATCCTGCCGGAGGACGCTCGGCCAATCCGAGAACTCATTTTGCCGACGTGAATCTGTATGACGGCCAGAAGAGATCATCCCAAGTCCAGAAAACAAGGTCCTGGAGGTACCCAATGACTCGCACTCCGCTCTTTTCTGTCTACGATTTGTCGGCTGGCTGTACGTAGGCGTTGGTTTAATTGACTTTGGAGTATGGCAACGATGGATGGTGACTTTGTTCTTGCTCTTATGTCTCGCTGGATTCACGTGGGGACCGTGATTGTGCTGGTGGGTGGGACATGTTTTATGAAACTCGTCGCCGGTCCCGTGCTGAAGGATCAGTCTCCCGAACTCATGACCGCGATACGGTCACGATGGAAGAAGTTTGTGCATGGGGGCATTGCCCTGCTGATCCTGTCCGGGGTTTTCAATTACATTCAGGCGATGCCACTGCACAAAGGCGATGGTCTCTATCATGGCATGGTGGGAACCAAGATTATTCTCGCCTTTGTTGTTTTCTTCCTCGCCTCAGCCCTTGTGGGACGATCGGCGGGAACCCAGAAGTTCCGTGACAACTCCGCGAAATGGATGACAGTCCTGCTGCTGCTGTCTGCGTTGATCATTGCGATGAGCGGTTTTGTGAAAGTTCGTGGACCAAAGGTTGAATCCATTGTTCCCCATGAAACTGTCCTTGCACCAGTGGAGTGACATGTGACACTGGGGGACACACAGCGTATTCCTGATGACGTTGCAGTGGCACTGCAGCAATATGCCTCGGTGACAGTTTTACCCGTCCAGTGGGGCGATCAGGATGCCTTTGGCCACGTGAACAACGTGGTCTATTTTCGATGGTTTGAATCTGCTCGAATCCACCTGCTGAATCTGTTTCCGACCTCCGTCACAATGGCGGGGACAGGTCTTGGGCCGATTCTTGCCTCGATCAAATGCGATTACCGGCGACAACTTCGATTTCCTGACACTGTCTACATCGGATCAAGAATTACGCGAGTTGGCAGGTCAAGTGCGGACATTGGGCATGCGATTCTCAGCGGAAGCCAGCGACAAATTGTCGCCGAAGGATCGTCTGTGATTGTCGTTTTCGACTATTCTGCGCAGCGTGTGACTCGGATCCCGGACGACCTGCGCGTGAAATTTGAAAGTTCGATGAATTCCCCGCCAGACGAACATTGCGCAAACGGCACATCTTTGCCGGCGTAATCTCCATACGGTCAGCAGGTGTCGAGTTGCCTGGGTTGGCCTTTTGAAAACTGTTCACTTCCGAATTCAGGCTGGTTCGATGATTGAAACCCGAAATCTGACAAAGCGTTATGGCAATCTGATTGCTGCCAATGACATCACCCTGAAACTCGACGAAGGAGATGTTTTCGGTTTTATCGGGCCGAATGGTTCAGGCAAGACAACCACGATGCGAATGATCGCCACGCTGCTGAATCCCGATCATGGTGAAGCGTACGTCTGCGGAAAATCGATTTATACGGATCAGGAAGAGATTCGACGACTGGTTGGATTCATGCCTGATTTTTTTGGCGTCTATGACGACATGACCGTGGTGGAGTATCTCGAGTTCTTCGCAGCGGCCTATCGAATTAATGGTCCCGCTCGTCGCAAAGTCTGCGAAGAAAAGCTGGAGTTAGTCGATATGGCATTCAAACGCGACGCAATGGTCAATGAATTGTCGCGCGGCCAGACTCAGCGAATAGGTCTCGCTCGTACTCTACTGCATGAGCCTCAGGTGCTGCTGCTTGACGAACCAGCCAGCGGACTTGATCCGCGCGCTCGAATTGAGATTCGAAATCTGCTCAAACGACTCGGTGAAATGAAAAAGACCGTGATTGTCAGCAGTCACATTCTTCCGGAACTTGCTGACGTCTGTACTCGAGTGGGGATGATTGAAAAAGGTCATATGATTATTGACGGGAATGTCGCTGAGGTCATGCGCAAGGCTCGTCAAAGAATCATGCTCAATATTCGAGTCAAAGACCGCACTGAAGCGGCTGCGAGACTCTTCGAACAACTGGATGAAGTCGAAAAAGTCAACATTACAAAAGATCAACTGCTGGAAGTCACGATGAAGCCGACAGTCGAAGATTACAGTGCACTTCCAACGGCTCTTGTGCAGGCTGGCTTTGCGATTACTCTGTTTCGCGAAGAAGAAGTGAATCTCGAGACGGCCTTCCTGCAGCTCACCAAGGGACTCGTGCAATAGTGCCGCATCCGCTATTCCGGATTGCTTGACTGGTGATTTCCTTGCCTGGTGATTTCGTGGTGGCCTGACCAATGAACCTGACACGACGTGATTTCACTTGAAGGTCGATGGCTGCAGCAAAAAAAAACGGCGCCACGGTTAAGTGACGCCGCTTCTGCAACGAACATGAGTCGGCTGTTACACGTCACAAAGCTGAATGGCTTCGTTCAGACCAGTCTGCGGGTCTCGAGTTGGAATAAACTCATGCCCGACATAGCCCTTGTAGCCAATTTCGATGATCTTCCGCATGATGGGCGGGAAATTGATTTCCTGATTATTGTCCAGTTCCGCGCGACCAGGATTGCCCGCCGTATGGATATGGCCGATGACATCCTTGCATTCTTCCAGACGACGAATGACATCGCCATTCATCAACTGGACGTGATAAATGTCAAACAACAACTTGACTCGCGGTGATCCAACCCGGCGAACGATATTTGCCACGTAGTCGATATCATCTCCCTGATATCCGGGATGTCCCTTCATCGGGTGAGATCCGTCTCGAGTATTCAGATGTTCCAGACAAATCGTCACGCCCTTCTTTTCGGCGTGAACGGCCAGCTTCTTCAACGCGGCCACGCAATTGTCGGCCCCTTCTTCCAGTGAGATCTCGCCACTAGCTGGATCTTCCGCGTTTTTCCACTTGTAACCCGTGAACGCGATCACACTTGGAACACCAGCGGCCGCGCATTCGTCGATCGTTTTCATAGTGACCGAAATGACCTGGTCCTGATAGGCAGGATTGTTCAACCCCTTCATAAACGGCGCTCCGGGCATCCCGTTCGCCGCGATGGCGCAGGTCATCCCATGTTTCTTTATCGTAGGCCATTCGTCCGGTCCGCAGATTTCAACAGACTCGCAGCCCAGACTTTTTGCAATCGCACAGGTCTTTTCGATATCCCACATCTCTCCAGCAATGTTGAAACACCAGAATACGACGGAATGCTTGATATTTCCCTTCATGGACACTTCCTGAGCTGCAAAAACGGTGGTGGATTCACTGGCCCTGGCGACATCAGAAGACGTCCGGCCACAAAGTAAGGATCGAGACCATGCTGAACCACATGGTGCAAAATCGCTTTCCGCTTGAAGGTAACGGCCAACTTTCGACATTGCAAGTTGGCCGCCAAATGGCTCCTCTTTCTCAAGGTGGCCGGAACCACGTCTTCAACCTCGAGCCACAAAAGACAAACAGCCCGGCATTCGCGAGGAATGCGGGCTGTCTGTCCCGAAACAGGAGACGATTTTGAAAGCGGAAAGCGAAACGCCGAGTTGAATTGGTTTGGAACAGTGACTCGAACCTGCGTCGGCCAGTTGTTCAGGAACTCAGCGGCATTTGGCTTTCAACTCCGGATCTAACAGACTCCTGACTCTTGAAAAACAACGGGGCTCGGCGATGTCGCCGGAGCCCCCGTGTTTACGTCAGAATGACGAGCCCCGTGTTAGTATGGACCGTTGCTGCGGTAGCTGCTTTTTTCACCCTGAGCCGGGCTGTTGCAAGTGATGTCGCAACTGTTGTCGCACTCGTCCTGGAAGTCCAGATTCGTGCTGCCCACAACTTCACCTTTCTTGCCACTGGCCAATGTAAAGTAATAGGTCTGATTGATCGCTCCGATAGCAGACCCCAGGTCTTCCAACTCTTCGTTGACGCCGTAGGACAGTTCGGTCAACCCGACAATCATGCCAAGGACACTAATGGTGCCGACCAGAACCAGTTCGGCGGAGAGGATGAAACCGTTTTCGTCGTTCTTCAGAGCAGTAATTAAGTTCATGAGCGTTCTCCCGTTTTAAAAATTGGACAGTTTTGATTTGATGGCTGAAAACTTCAGTGTCGAAGTTTGAAGTTGAAATAGAAAATCTAAGTTCCCGGTTGCAATGCGACTGCGAGACACTCCCGTCGGCCGATTTGTTTAGTAGCCGACTTGTTCCCCACGGCCTGGGCTGTTGCAGGTGATGTCGCAGCTGTTGTCACACTCGTCCTGGAAGTCCAGATTCGTGCTGCCCACTACTTCACCCTTCTTGCCACTGGCGAGTGTGAAGTAGTAGGTCTGATTGATCGCTCCAACGGCTGAGCCCAGGTCTTCCAGTTCCTGATTGACGGCGAAACTCAGTTCGGTCAATCCGACAATCATGCCAAGGACGCTGATGGTTCCGACAAGGACCAGTTCGGCAGAAAGGATGAAGCCGTTTTCGTCGTTCTTCAGGGCATTCAAAATGTTCATCGTTCGTCTCCTGTTTCAGCCTGACAAGATCTCGGGTGAGCACTCAGTTTCGTTTGAGTTTCACCGTTCTGGTTTTTGCTCGTCACTTTGATCAGCGGTGATGCAGGAGATGTAAAGCAGTCTGTATGCCAATCACCCGTGGCGCGCAAAGAAAAGTTCTTTGAACACGGGCGATGGAACAACCTAAGTCGCATCGCAGAATTGACTTATGCTGTTTTATTGTCAATTTGCAGGCCGTTAACAAAACGTTAAGAGGTCGCCGCGTTGATGTTGCTGAAGGTCAACGTCATTTCTCTGAACGGGCTTGGAAATGTGCGAACTCCAGTCCAGCAAGGAACTTGAGTGGCCTGCAACATGTCTGCATCAAATGATGCCGTTTTGCAACCCCTGCGCAATCGGCACAACGCAGCGTGGCGGCGAGTCCTGATGAGTGCCATCGGCCGCAATTTATCGGGCGCAGTTTATCGGGCGCAGTTTAATAGGTCCCTGTCTTCAGGCACTGACATCGTCTGGCACGACACACAGGAGCCATGTCGATTGATGCAGTGACGCACGAATATGAGCTTGCAATCGAGTGGCCTCGGGGTGACCGCTGCAAGCAACAAAAACTGTAGATCCGCTGCCCGACATGAAAACAGGCTTACGGGAAAGCCGAGTCACACGTTCTATCAGTGTGCTCATTGCCGGATTCACGCTGCCAGCGGCCTCCGTGAGCCGATTGAAGAGATGACTTTCGAGACTGGCTTCAAGATGCCCGCTTAACACATCCACTATGCACTTTGAGGTACGCGGCCTTTCCGGCAAAGACATTGATCTGAAAACGGTTGCCGTACTGTTACCCTGGGATGGCCTGAGAGCCACAAAGTAATATTTTCGAGCCAGCCTGATCGGTTCAATGATTTCGCCGCGTCCATGACAGACCGCAGCCGCACGACGGCTCAAAAAGAAATTAATGTCACTGCCCAGGGCGGCCGCTATTTCGTGCAGCACAGAGTCCGAAACGTCAGGTTGCCAGAGTTGTCGGCATAACAGGAGTGCAGCGGCGGCATTACTGGATCCACCTCCGAGCCCGGATTCCGGGGGAATTCGTTTGTGCAGCGTGAATTCAGCGCCAGTGGCAATCCCCAGTCTCAACTTCATCGCTGCCGCAGCCTGCAGGATTAAATTGCGATGGTCCAGTGGCACTCCGGATTGAAGTGCTTCCGAAGTCGCCTCACTGAATCGAAGTGAAAGTGCTGACGTTTGAATGGGTCGCACCGTAAGTTGGTCGGCGAACTCAGTCCTTAGCATGACAGTATCAAGCTCGTGATAACCATCGGGCCGCTTGCTGCGCACTTCCAGAAACACGTTCAGTTTCGCAGGTGATGAAATGGTTAATGCGTTGCCCCGGACGGCAATACCTTCCCCGCACGAACTACCATAGGGAAAACCACTAATGGTATGGTCAGACGACATTCCACAACGACTCACAGGGACAGCACTCCAGCTGAAGTCTCGGGCGATTCACTGAACAACTGGTCATTCAGCATTTTACGACAAGAGATTCGTGTCCGGAGTCGATTGTTGTGCATATTCCTGCATTTCACGCAAGGCTTGCTGAACGGTAAACGAATCCACACCTTCAAACGAGGGCCTGACCGGAGGAGTGGTGAGTTGATGGGTTCTCGTTCCACGAAACACGTTGTCGGCAATCTGAAACTGCCACACCAGAACCATCACACTAAAGCAAACTCCGACTCCAACCCAGGTGAGCCAGGGATTCATTTCTTCTGCACGTGTGACAATCGTTTGTGGCGCAAGATAATGAATTCGCCCGGATAAAACTAAAGGAGCCAACGCGAGGTCTCCTTCGCCCTTCACGCCTTTGGCCGCATAGCCCTCACGCTTAAAAAAGTAGCCGGTCAACTCAACATCAGGACCACTCTTGCCTGTCTGATCCGGCACCGGAAGTCCAGGATCCGCGGACAAGGCAACCACATGCAACAGTTGATTTCCGGAATCACGAGTCGATATCCAGGCGTCGTAGGCGAACCGCACTCCAAAGGTCGCCGCGCTAGGGGGCAGCGGAGCTCTGACAAGGCGGCGCAGCCTGCCTCGGACGGTAAATGCTTTGCCTCGACACGATTGAGGTGAATCCATAAATAGAGCAAACTGACCCTCTGGAATTAGGTTCTTCGAATCCGAGGAGATCTTTTCCGCAAGTCGCAAGGTTCCAAACCACGCATCGGTTTCCGAAGACAGAACACCAATGACATCGTCTCGAATCGTTCTGGTCAGTTTTGATGGAACGTCGGCAATGCCGCTGCTGCTGGGCACAACCTCTGCCTCCATCTGAGCCGCTCCGGCACGATCAATCATGGACGCATAGTCATTCTCAGCCGCAGTCGATTCAGTGGGAACGAACTCCATTTCGTCGGAGCGAAGCGGACTGTTTCCAAGCAGCGCCTCCGGGACCGGTGGTGCGTTTCTGGCGGTGTTGGCAGTGGTGGAAAACATTCCGACGAACCACGAAGATCGACCGGAAACGGACAGCAGAAGAAACAGAATCCCAATGCTGACGATCGTCAGCGTGATCCGTCGCTGATCGCGTGCCAGCATCTGGCCTCGGGGTTTTCCTTTAGATCGAAATCTCAATGCTGCTCTCCTGGTAGAATCGGTTCCTTCAGACCTGACTGGTACGCGCACCTCTCCGTGACGGCCCGATTCCGCTCCCTGGAGAATTGTAGAGTCCGGCAGGCGAGGGACTCAAGTGATTCTGCCCAATCGACGCATTTCTTCAGAACTGTGCAGGTGGATGGCACCGGCTTGGGGCTTGGGCTTGGGGCTTGGTGGCTGGCAACCGCACTGGCTGGCAATCGCACTGGCTGGCGATCGCACTGGCTGGCGATCGGTATCACCCAAGCACAGCGAGTCCCAGCAGAGCGACGATAAGCACCCCGATGACAGCCAATGTCAGTGGAAACCGCTTCCGAACGTTGGATGGTTCTGGCAAAACGGCCGGTGGCTCGTAAGGATTCATAGTTGTTACCATTCTCCGAGACCCTGATGACCAGCAGAAAGAACCCACAAAGCTTGCTTCGATTGGGATAACCCCGTGTTTCTGATCGGCCAAACCTGCGGGTGACGTCCCAACTCTGCCTGTTTGCGACTTTGGACGATTACCACAACTCGTTGATGAATCCGGATTGCCTTCCGTGGCTCTTGCGTAGACGTGGCACGATTGTGAAGATCTGCACGCAATCGTTTTTTCCGGGTCATCAGGCAGTGTGTTTGCGTCACAAGTGATTCAGAGATCTCCATGAAGAAATGTCGTCGTTGTGCTAAGCCAGCAACACTTCACATCACTGAAATTCGTGATGGAATTGCTGGCGTTATTCACCTGTGTGAAACCTGTGCGAGAGAATATCTGGAAAAATCTCCTGACGGAGACAGCCCGGCAAGTGGTACTGATCTCGCCTCAAAACTTGAAGAGTTGATGGCCGAGAGTGAAGGATCGCCAGCGATCTGTCCCAATTGCGGTATTTCCTTCAATGAATTTCGAGAGAGTGGCCGCTTTGGGTGTCCGCATGACTATTCAGAGTTTCTGACAGAACTTCTGCCGCTTCTGGAGAATATCCACGAGGACTCGAAGCATATTGGCAAGAGGCCTCGGAGCATGGTCATGGGGACCCAGGAACAAGGGAGACTGATTCAGCTGCGCAATGATCAGCGACTTGCCATTGAAACAGAAGACTATGAGGCTGCTGCAAGGCTGCGTGATGAGATCGCCAAGCTTGAACTGGCGTTACGTCCAAAACCAGAGCCTAAGGCCAAAGGACGTAAAAAGGCGCGTCCTGAGTCAGAGGAGTAGCACGGCCTGAGGTCGGATCAGACGGTGCCGTCTTGAGTAAAAGTGCGAGAATTCATCGTTAGACGGGCCCTGCGGCATTTTCCCTGCCTGTACCCAAGCGGCATCGCATCCTACAATCCACGAGTCCCTTGAAATCCGGCTGATGGCCACTTGCTGACGTCAGTGGGATTCGTGTTTTGACCCCTGTTTTACTGCGAGAGGAATATTTCGTTGAGTTCCGACCGTCAGGACAATCCACTTTGTCTGGCTGAACTGGCTCGCACCAGTGGAGAATGGCTGCGCGGGGATGGTCCGGAATCCGACATCGTGATCTCCAGTCGTGTTCGGCTGGCTCGCAATGTGGCTGGATTTCCATTTATTACTCGGGCAACGGCGGATATTCGCTACCAGATTGTCCAGCAGGTTCAGGCGGCCCTGCGGACGGAGATTCAGAAGCGTCCGGTTCACCACGTCAACATCGAAACTCTCTCATCACTCGACAGCCAACTGCTGATGGAACGCCAACTCATCAGCCGGGAATTAGCACGAGGAGAAGGACCACGCGCTGTTGCGATCAGTGAAGGCGAACGCCACAGTGTGATGATCAATGAAGAGGACCACTTGCGGATTCAGGTGCTTCACAGCGGATTCGCTCTTGATGAGTGCTGGATGGAATGTGACGCTCTCGACGATCAAATTGAATCTCAGGTTCCCTTTGCATTTCATCCTCAACTGGGATACCTGACAGCCTGCCCGACAAATGTGGGAACCGGCATTCGAGTCAGCGTCATGGTGCACTTGCCGGCTCTCAGAGTGACCCGAGAGATTCAGAAGGTTCATCAGGCGGCTCAAAAGATTAATCTTGCGGTGCGGGGACTGTACGGTGAAGGCAGTCAGGCCATGGGAGATTTTTACCAGATCTCAAATCAGATGACGCTGGGCAAATCAGAAACAGATCTCATCGCCGAAGTTCAGGAAGTAGTCACACACATTATTGGCTGGGAACGACGTGTGCGTGATCTGCTGCTGCGTGACAATAAGTCACAACTCCATGATCAGGTGGCTCGCGCGTTTGGAACGCTGACAAGCGCCAGGTCAATCAGTTCAGAAGAGACGATGCTGTTGCTGTCGAGCCTTCGAATGGGAATTCGTCTGGGACTTGTTTCCAATCTTGATGTGGCCGCTGTCAATGAATTATTTATCCACACTCAGCCCGCGCATCTGCAAAAACTCCATGGATCAGAACTGGAAACCGCCGATCGCAACGTCGCAAGAGCCAACTTTCTGCGTAAACGCCTTGACGCCTCGTCGCTGGGCTGATGAATATTCTGGCTGCCTGACCAAGGTGTTCGATTCGGGTTGTCGCCTGGGATTGACCGACCGCAGCGAGCCACATTCTGTTTTCGGAACGCAACGACACTAATCACTAAGAGGTCTGACTCGCGTGGCCACCACCATCACATCTTTCGAAACCTTCGACCTACGCTTCCCAACGTCGCAGCACCTGGATGGATCGGATGCGATGAATCCGGATCCGGATTACTCTGCGGCTTATGTGATTCTGAAAACTGATTCCAATGAGCTTGCCGGTCATGGAATGACATTCACGATTGGTCGCGGTAACGAACTGTGTGTCGCCGCCATTCGCGCCCTTGCCAGGTTATTGCAGGGGCAAACTGTTGAATCGTTGATGGCAGAACCCGTGGTCCTGTATCGCAAACTCACCGGTGATAGCCAACTCCGGTGGGTCGGCCCTGAGAAGGGCGTGATCCATCTGGCAGCGGCGGCGGTCATCAACGCTGTTTGGGATTTGTGGGCTCGTCTGCAAGCCAAGCCCGTCTGGAAAGTCATTTGCGAAATGTCTCCGGAGCAATTCGCATCCTGTGTCGATTTTCGCTACCTGACTGACGCGCTGACGAAATCACAGTCTGTAGAATTGCTCGATCGTTTCTCGGCAACCCGCCGTCATCGCGTTGAAGAATTGCATGCCGTTGGCTACCCGAGCTATACAACTTCAGCGGGGTGGCTCGGCTATTCTGACGAAGCACTGCGAGAAAAATGTGTGGACCTGAAAGATCGCGGCTGGAGCCATTTTAAAATCAAGGTCGGCCGTGATCTGAATGATGATCTTCGCCGTTGCAGCGTGCTCCGACGAGAAATGGGTGAGTCCGCTCATATGATGGTCGATGCGAATCAGGTTTGGGATGTCCCACAGGCCATTGAATGGATTCGGCATCTGGCTCCGTTTCGTCCGTGGTTCGTGGAGGAACCGACGTCACCGGACGACATTCTCGGCCATCGCGCGATCGCTCAGGCGATTGCTCCCATTCGAGTGGCCACGGGAGAGATGTGCCACAATCGAGTCATGTTTAAGCAATTCATGCAGTGTGGAGCACTGCAAGTCTGCCAGCTTGATTGCTGCCGACTGGGCGGCGTAAATGAGGTCATGGCGGTGCTGCTGTTGGCCGCTCGCTTCAATATCCCAGTGTGTCCCCATGCAGGGGGTGTCGGACTTTGCGAGTATGTTCAGCATGCCAGCATCATTGACTACGTTTGTGTGTCCGGAACCATGGAAGATCGGGTGACCGAGTATTCCGATCACTTGCACGAACATGTCTGTGATCCCGTCGACATGCGTCACGGTCGATATATGCCACCGCAGGCTGCCGGCTACAGCGTGAAGTTCACAGACGCAGCCTTGAGTGGGTTTTCTGTCACGGAATGCCTGTCGATCGACTAATCCTTCGCGCTGGAGCGACCCGGGCGATAACCCTTTCCCGGTTTGTTCCTGGACTGCTTCTTTGAGCCCGTGGCTTTTGGATCCGCCGATTTCTCGTTGGGAATCGTGTGAACGTACTCGCCGCGTCCCCGAGTATTGGCTTCTTTGCGGCGTTTATCCAGCGCTTCACGAGGCGGATTCGAGGGGATCAGGCAGTCGCAACCCGAGCCGATCAGGTCCTGGCGGCCGGCTTGTTCAAGGGCCTTCCGGACGTCGAAATAGTTTTCGGGTTTGAAGAACTGCATCAAGGCCCGTTGCAATTTTCGATCGCGCAAATGCTGGGCGACATACACCGGTTTCTTTGTGAAGGGGTCGATTCCGGTGTAATACATTGCCGTCGCCACATCAAACGGCGCGGGGATAAAATCCTGCACCTGATCCGGCCGGTAGTGGTTGCGCTTCAGGAAAAGCGCCAGATCGATCATCGCGTTGAGGTCGCTTCCCGGATGACTCGCGATGTAATAGGGAATGATGTACTGCTTCTTGCCGGCAATCTTCGATTCACGATTGAAGACTTCGGCAAACTTGTCGAAATCATCACTGGCCGGTTTTCGCATTAGGTCCAGAACACCAGCATCAGAATGTTCGGGGGCCACCTTCAGGTGCCCGCCGACGTGATGCCGAACCAGATCCTGCATGTACTCTGGTGATCGACGAGCCAAATCCATACGAATGCCGCTGGCCACAAAGACCTTTTTAATTCCCGGCGTTTCACGTGCATCCTTCATTAATTTGACCAGAGGTCCGTGATCGGTACCGAGAAGTTTGCAAATCGTCGGATGAACGCACGACTGTCGACGACACTTGGCCTCCACTTCCGGCCGTATGCATCGCATCTCGTACATATTGGCCGTCGGACCGCCAATATCGCTGATCACACCCTTGAACTGCGGATCCTCAGTCATCGCTTTAATCTCGCCAATGACGGACTCATGGCTGCGAGACTGAATAATGCGTCCCTGATGCGTTGTGATTGAACAAAACGTGCAGCCGCCGAAACAGCCACGCATAATGGTCACAGAATCCTTGATCATTTCAAACGCAGGGATTTTCTCTGTGTACGACGGGTGCGGCCGGCGAGTGTACGGCATGCCGTAAATCGAATCCATCGCTGGCTGCGAAATGGGAAATCGTGGCGGATTGCACACGACGGCCTGACGGTCGTGAAACTGCACGAGTCCTTTCGCATTGTAAGGATTAGTTTCGTTGTGAATGATCTTTGTGGCTTCAGCAAAAGCAGGTTTGTCGGAAGCAACCGTCTCGAAACTTGGTAGTCGAATGTAGCTGGGCTCACTGGCAG
Organism: Planctomycetota bacterium; assembly: GCA_031424595.1. GTDB lineage: Bacteria > Planctomycetota > Planctomycetia > Planctomycetales > Planctomycetaceae > SXXK01. Next base: position 14,588 of record JANPHT010000112.1, on the reverse strand, counting down.
GATCGCCAAATCGCTCTTCGGATTCCTTCGCCCCCAGAACATACGCCATGCCTCGCATATCGCGCAAGTCACGCACAGCCTCGCCTGTTGCCAGTCGTCGAGCGATTTCCAGAATGGTGTCTTCACCCATTCCAAATCCAACGAGATCGGCCTTCGCATCCAGCAAAATAGATCGGCGGACTTTGTCACTCCAATAGTCGTAGTGAGCCAATCGACGCAGGGAAGCTTCGACGCCGCCGGCAATCACCGGCACTCCCGGATAGGCTTCTCGAGCACGCTGACAATAACCCAGTGTGGCCCGATCCGGTCGCAATCCAATGCGTCCGCCCGGTGAGTACGCATCATCGTTACGGACTTTCCGGTTGGCCGTGTAATGGTTGATCATGGAATCCATGTTTCCCGCGCTGATCCCGAAGAAGAGTCGCGGCTTGCCAAACGTTCGCCAGGCGTCGCAGGTTCGCCAATCCGGCTGACTGACGATGCCGACTCGAAAACCTCCGGCTTCCAGAGTGCGTCCCAGAATGGCCATGGCAAAGCTGGGATGGTCGATGTAGGCATCGCCCGTGATGATGACCACATCCAGTTCTTCCCAGCCGCGATCAAGCGCTTCTGGCATCGTCATCGGCAATGGTTTTGCCTGCCGGGCAAAGCGATCCTGGGCCTGCAACGCTGCTAGCGGGTCGGCGTCCGCCAGTGAACTGTTCAGAATCGGAAGGCTGATTTTCTGCGGATTGATCATGCCGCAGATGATACCACCAGTTTTTGCAATCAGCCATCAGGCATTGTCGAATGAGACCGGAAATCCGGTTTTCGACGCTGCCGGATTGCCAGCCGTCAGAAGTGGTCGATGCCGGAAACTTCAGAGTGGGTGTACACCAACAAATCATTTCTGATAAATCGGCAAATAGTGATACTTGACGGACAAACTCAACACGGCCATCGAGGTCGCATACACAGCGCCATGGCCTTGCTCGGAACCGTTTTCTGCAACCCACGAACCATCACCACTTTGCTTCGCCAACAACATTTCCTGAACAAGTTGCTGTGCGATTTTGGCATGCTCCCCGCCCCTTTGATACATCCCCTGAGCGTAGTAGTAGGTCCCATACGAACAAAAACGCTCGTTCCATTTCGGCGGATGCTCCAGCAGCCAGTCCGCCGCTCCCGCGACCAGCGGAGATTCGTACTCACCGCAGACCTGCATAGCCAATAGTCCCGCTGCGGTCATTGTAAAGGTTGGATTGTTCTGATGGGGTTCATAGTTGAAGCCACTGGCTTTCTTGTCAGGCAGCCCGTTCTCGTCAAGCGGCGACGAGTATGAACGTTTGAGATACTCCACAGCATCCTGAATTGCACTGCCGGGAACCTGAAGTCCATCGTTCCTGGCAGACCTCAGGGCCATCAACTGCCACACAGAAACCGACAAATCAGAATCTGTCGCATTCGGATTATATCTCCATCCACCTCGAAAATGAGTCGGTTTCTTTTCCTTCTGAGAACTCAGGATGACATCGATGGCCTTCTGGCATCGGTTGTGAATCATTTGATCCTGTTCGGCGTTCGTGCCCATACCGAGCATTTCGGTCAACATCAGCGTGATGATGCCATGCCCATACATTCGCGAACCGTCCTTGTTTCCGAAATACCCTTTTTCGTCGACTCGATCGTCCTTCAGTACGAATGCCAACGCTTTCTGCATCGACTGTCCTTCTGGTGACGCGTCGGCCGGTTGCACTCCCACACTGGCCATCGCCATGATGGACAATGCTGTCATGGTGGTATCAATTCCTTTGTCCACGATCGCGCCGTCGTCCCGCTGTCGGGTCATCAGATAAGCGACAGCCTTATCGATGGCGATGTCCGTTTCATCCTTCTGAAAGACCGACGGAACTTTCTCAAGCTCCGCAGTGTCCTGTGCCGAAGCTGTGGCATTGCAGGAGGCAATCAGGATCAGGCCTGCCACAATTGTTGATCGCGATCGCAGTGACTTCATGAACGGTGATTTCGGAAAACGGTGATCGGGCTGAACGGTGGGTCCAACATTCTTCATTGTGCAAATCTCAGGTGGCGACGAAACTCAGAGCGTTGCTGCAGAGACTGAAACAGGATTCTGGCGAACCCCGTTTAAGTTCCGGGACTACTTTCGTTTTTTTGCCCTTTCGGCCAGAACGCGGAAGTAGGTTTCGACGCTCTTGCGGTATTCCTCTGACACCGCTTCAGATTTTCCTTTTGTGAGATCTTCAGCCGATTGGGTGCGCAGCTTGCCCCATTTTGTTCCCTCATTCCGATTGACGGGTGCCACGCCAAATTCGGCAATCTGTGATTCTCCGGGCGATGTGTCGGAAGATTGTTCACCACCCTCGCCCAACGCCAGGGCAGCCTCCTGTTGCGACTGAATTCTTGCTTCAGCCTGCGTTGCCTGTTGGGTCCGCGCAGCCTGAGCCAGTGAGTCGAGACGTGAAGGAGCTTTTGAAGGCACCGGATTTCCTTGCAAGGCAGCATTTGCGGCTGCGGCTTGAAGGCGATCCAACTCATCCAGTGTTCTGGCCAGCTGCTCACCACGAGCCAACTGTTCGGGCGTACTTATGGGCGCGGCAGCCGCGTCTCCGGAAGGCGGATTGCCTGCTTCTTGTCCCCCAGGTGTCTGAAGCGCCGTGGCCGGAGCGGCGGAAGGTTGCCCGTCAGATGGCTGAGTGGAAGCGGTTGGATCATTGGGCTTCGGTTGAGAATTGGCCTGAGGACCGGATGATGCCTGTTGAGATGCGGCATTGCCCGGCTCGGGCGAATCGGACGTTTCGCCGGACTGCTGCCGTGCGGCTTCGGCGGCGGCAAGCAATGGGTCAAGAACACCCGTCAATTGGTCGCCCTGAGCAGCGATCGCTTTTTCCGCCACCGCGAGTTTCTGCTGAGCCTCGACGGACTGGTCGTTGGGTTGATTGGCAGCATTCTGAGGATTCGCCAAAGCATTCGTCTCCGCTTGTTCAGCCTCAGAAGCCGCGGATTTCAATTGTTGTTCAGCGTTGGCCGACTCATTTCGAGCCACCTGCTGAATGCTGTTGGCGGCATTCTGCAAAGGCTCTGCAACTGTCGGATTATTCAGCCGTCGCTCATGGCGAGCCGCCCGCGCAACATCTTCCGCAGCGGCTTTGACATCCTGCGTCACTTCTTTTTGCTGAATCTCAGCCTGTGCCAATTGGTTCTTAGGCGGCGACAGTTCAGTGCCAAACTTCGAATCCGCAAGCAACTGATCGGCTTTCTGATTCAGCGCTTCCGCGACCTTGATGGCTTCTTCGGCATACTGATCGGCCAACTGAGTGGCAGGATTCTGTGCATCGAGTGGAGGGAGTGGCTTGCTCTTGATTTCTTCCGATCGTTTCGCTTCCGTCTGGGATTTCTGGTCAGCCCTTTGAAGGAGTTCTTTCGCGGCAGTGACCTTCTGCTGTTCAGTCACCCGTCGTACCTGTTCCTGGGCAAGGTTATTCTTGAGCCCCTGATCATCCGGCTTAGAGTTGAGTCTGTTCTGCGCCTGATTGACGCGTTCTTCGGCGGCCGCCGCTGCCTTCTCCGAATTACCAACCGCTTGTTCCGCGCGTTTTTTTGCGTCGTCTGCTCGTTTAGCCACATCTGCGGCAGTACGCTTCTGTTGTTCATGAAACTGTTGCCGACGTTTTTCCGACTCGTTCTTTTCTTTATCGCGAGCCTTGTCGTCGGCATGAATTTTTTCGTCTTTGCCGACCTGAGTCTGCTGTTTCGCCTGTTTCAGGATTTCCGTGGCTTCGGTAATCGCACTCTTCGCGTCCACCGCCGTCTGCGCGAGATCCTGCAGCAGCAATTCCTCGCGAGCCGCATTTGCCTTCGATGCCAGCTCATTCAGTTTCTGTTGAGTTTCTGCGAACTTCTTTTGAGCCTCGACCGTCTTTCCTTGTCCTGCAGCCTGATTGGCTTGAGCGACGAGGGCTCCTGAGAGCTGAGCCGCCTGAGCCGCCATCTCCCGCAAATTCTCGGCTAACTCACGTTTTTTTGCCTGAAACTCAGCGTCGGTCTGTTCGTTTGATCTTTGGATATTTTCATCGTCATTGGCCGCGTATTCGAGCGCGTTCCGAGCTTCCTGCAAAGCGTTTTGCGAAATCTCTGAGAGGGCTTTCTGCATCGCCGGATTCTGTTGCAGCTCTTTCTCCAGTTCAGAAATCAGTTGACCCGTTTCTTTGCCCGCCATCTGGGCCAATTGTTCGGAACCCTCGTACTGCTGATCCATCTGACGTGCAATTCCGAGATCTCGTTCGGCCTGCCGCAATTCGGCACGCGTGTCGGCGACATTCAGCCCTTTATCGAGCTGATCGAAATGCTCGGCGACAAGCTCCAGAGCCTGTGCGGTTTTTTCCTGCTGTTCCGCAGCCTGAGCGAGTTCCTGAGCCTGCTGCTCGCCCGACTCACTCTCCATCGCCTTTTCCATCGCGTGATTCATTTGAATCGCGGGTTCCTGAATCATGGCAATGCTGTCGTCTGCATCGCGTGCACGTTCTCGCTGCGATTCGTCCAGCATGTCCTGAGCGTTTGCGTCTTCCACCAGGGCTTCGGTCAGATCTGCGATCTGCTGATTGATCGACTCCTGCTGTTCATTCAGTTCTGACAATTGTTGGGAGGCCTCGGAGGCACTTGCTGGATCCTTTTCCGGCTTTTCAGCCGTGTCCGCGGCAGACGTTGTGGCCTCTTCCATTTGACGAATCTGCTCTGCAGTCTGAGCGGCCATCTGTGGGATTGAGGGAGAATAGCGAGCGATAATCGCCCGAGCATCGGCCATTACCGGTTCGAGGTCCTTCCGGACTTTTTCCAGGTCTTCGCGAATCGAGACCAGCTCATTCCCGGCACTCACCATGTCGTCTCGCTTCCAGCGTCGCTCCGAAATCTTTCGAGCGGCATCACGCACGGCGGCATTCCAGCGAATCTGATCAAGCGCTCCTACCAGTTCATTCTTGACAGCAGCTTCACGCAATCGCTGGCTGGCCAATTCGAATCCCCGTTGAATCAGATCCCACTGCCGAGGGTGTTCGATGCGAGCCTGAATTGTCTGAGAGTCCCATCGTTCCCGATTGATCAGCCAATCGAGCGTGTCGCGCACGATTGAGAGTTCATGTCCCGCCTCCAACACGCGGTACGCGGGAGCGATTTCCAGAAGATTGGCCGCAATCGTGGACTCCAGTGGAGCCACCTGCCTATGCTGGTTGAGAAGCGACAAAGTCGCGCGATGAGTCAGGCTGGCATCAGCAGCATACTGAGCGTCCGCGTCCTTTCTGTTCTGAGTCAATTCCTTTCGAACTCTCAACTGTTCTATGCTGCGCCGCTGCTTGAGATCGACTTCAGCAACAAATCGCCCGGACTGATCCTGCAGCTTTTTGCTTTCGGCGGAATCCTGTGAACTGCTTGCCTGAGCAGTGAGCTGGTTCTCCTGCTGAATGGCCTTCGCTGTCTGATCCAGAGGAACATTAAGAACTCCTGCACGATTATCCAGATCGCGCCACGCATTGACCAGTCGTCCAGACAGGCCACCGTCTGCAACATCGAATCGCTGACGATCCTTCAGTTGACGCATGAAGTCCTGTGAAACATTCTTTAGCTGTTCAAGTTTGTCTGCCGATTCCGTGGATTCCTGCAGTCGCTCGCGGTTGCTCTGATACCAGTTCAGGAGATCGTTAATCTGGCCGTCCAGTGAGGCGGGCATCTTACGTCGCTGATCACGAATCAGGCGTTCGAGGCCTTTCAGTTGGTTAATGACAATTGTTTCGTGGCGTAATAATCGATCCCACGTCTGAGTCTGGCTGTTGACAACCAGTTTCTGCTGATTGAGCATTGCCTCCATATCGAACGCAATGGCCGTCACAAAATTGTGAGCCGCGACATTCTGAAAGTGCTCGGAAGTCACCTTCGCGTCGTCTGCCGTTCGTTCAAACGCACGTTTGATTTCATCGAGATCTCCATTTCGACGATTTGGATCGTCCGTGAACTGCATCGCCTTGAGAACGAAGCCCGGTAAATTGGCATGTTCTCGCTGAAGTCGAGCAATGACTCGACCCACAAGGTCCAATTCATAGGCGTCCGGCCCCGATGGCATCTCCTTTTCGACGGAAATCACCTCCGTCAACACCTCCGCCGCTTCGTCTCGCTGCTTGTCAGCGAGATCTGCCAGGGAGTTGCGATCCAGTGTGGCCTGCTCTTCACTTTGATCCAGCTTTCGAAGTCGTTCAACAGTCTCGAGTGCTGTAACCTTGTGCTCCTGCAGCAAAGCAGAGAACTTCACCAATTCGTTTACAAGTCCGATCTTCTTTTCCATAATCGTGTGGCGTTCCGGATCAAAGTCCTGGGCCGCAACAAGTATTCTCAAGGGCACTGATTCTCCAAGGTTCCCTTTCCGATCCGTCGCCACAAGTTTGGTCATCACCTGATCACCCGTCTTCAGCTTGTGATTCAGCAGATCCCATTGCCAATCGGCGGAAACGCTTCTCCCTTCGGTACCGGTTGTCGGCTTTGTGTTCAGAGGCAAGGCAAGCCAGTCTCGTCCGTTGATGGAGATATGTTGCTCCAGACTGACGAGAGGCAAATCATCTTCAGCCATGGCTTTCAGCGCAACGATATCATTCGGAGGCAGAAGCAAAGTGGTTTCCTGCTGATCCACAAATCCCGCCCGAGGAATCAGGTCAGGCTGTGGACGAATCTCGTACTTCGGACTAAAAATGTTGTCAAAACCAGTCGCTTTTGAAACCAAATGCACTTTGTAGATCGCAGCGGAGTCGATCGAGACCATCGCCGTCCATTTAAGCCCATCCTTGCTGTCGGATTTCTGTGTCAACGGAAGAACAACCATCTCGTCTGAATCGGCAGGATCGATGCGCAGTTCAGCCGCCGACACCTGCTGATCGAGCTCAAGCAGCAACTGTGCTTTGGTGCCGGAAAGTGCCAGCAGGTCCCCATGTGGTTCTGTGACAGTTTGCGAAGGAAGTAAAGAGTACTCAGGATACTCAAAGGTTTTGACGAACGATTTCACTCGAGGGCGAGGCCGGGATTCGATGGTGAATCGTTGGGTGACGGCGTCACCAGCGAGTATGCGGTATTCAACGGATTCCTCCATCACATGGATATTGGACGTAAACTCCAGATCCGAGCGACTCCGCATTGACTGTCGGACAGTCCCTTGCTTCTCAGTTTGCGTCTCAAGAATCACCTCATTAAAACTTCCGCCGGAGACTGCCACGACGATGGCCACGGTTTCGTCTTCCGCCAACATCAGGGAATGCGGTGTCGGTTGGAGAATCTCCACGTTGACTCGAGAAACCCTGGCGATGTTTGCTCCCGGCAACAAGGCGCGGGCAGCCAATTGTCGAAACCGTGCATCGCTCGACAGCAGCAGAATTGAGGCCGCGACAATGACAATCAGAGCGGCAAGAAACCATTTTGCAACGAGCGTCACGGGCAGCAAGGCAGGAACCTGGATTCGGCCCATCATCCCTGCAACTTTCCCCTGCAGCAAACTTCGGAAAACTGGCGAATCGTGCAGCGCTGAGGCATCATCGGTCGCGAGTTCGACGGCGGACAGCAGATTCTCGCGGAGTTCCGGTTCGCTTTGCTCAACCTGCGATGCGATCTCTTCCTTCGCAGGCAAGTGCAGCATTCGACGCAGGCAGGTCATCCAGACCACGATCAGCACCGGCAAATACATTGCCAGGCTGAGTCCCCAGCGGGTTTGATCACTGAGCAGCCAGTACCAGTCGATCGAAGCCACAATCGCCAGGCAGATAAGAAACGTCACCAGCCCTGCGCAGAGACCTCGAGCGACGATCAGACACAGGCGACGGCGAGCGAATTGCTCAAGTTTGTTGGCAACAATGGGATCAAGGCTGACGCTCATCGTGAAATTCCCCCAATGTTTCGCTCGGTAACGGAAGTGCGACCTGTCGACCCATTTCATTGATACAAGGAGATCAAATCCTGAAACCGTTCATGAAATCACAGTAGTCCGGCTCGTTTTCTTAATAACCATTCCGCAGTCAACAGGATCACAATTGTCATAAACCACCAATAACTTTGCCAGATTAAAGTATCCGACTCCACGACGCGCCCATGGCTCAACGGACTGAGCAGCTCCGACAGGCGATACATTTCTTCCTCGCGGAGGGAAACGCCCCTTGAAGCCGCCGCCATCTCACTGAGCAGCGGTTCGTTCGCCGCCGTGAGCGTCATCTCCCCCGACGCTGGTGGAAGCACGACAAACTGACTCCGAGCCTTGAGCGCGGAATCACTATACCCCGAAGCACGCACTGAAACTTCATAGTCTCCTTCAGGAAGCGCTCCGAAGCGACCTCGATAGATTCCCGGCACGTCCGGATCTGCATTCAGACTTACTGTCGAAACAATTCGCTCGTCCTTCCAGACGAGTGCATCAGCGGACGCTCCGACAGCCGGTTTTCCATCCAGCCCCAGAAGACGAACTCGCACATCGACCGGATCACCGAAGTCGTAGCGGACCGAACCAGTGTCGAGTGACACGAATTCATCACTCACGGAAAACGGACGCGGCATCACGTACTTGGCCAATTGATTCCAAAGTCGCTGATGCCAGGTGTCTGCCACTTTGTATCGCCATCGCCACGTTTCATCGAACGAAAAATAGACGACTCGTCCGGCTCCAAATGCCCGTGTCACAATACCCGGATACGTTTTCCCATCCACAGCAATTTCCACGAGAACTTCTGCACCAGGCAGGGCCTGCACAGCGACAAGCGTGTGAGGCGGAGGCAACTCAGTCCAGAATCGGCGATTTTGAACATCCTCCGCGGCCAGCTTTAAGGCGTCTTCCGATGCTCCCTTTTCTGTCAGTTGAAGCGAGGTCCGCTTTGCGGCCACTGTTTCATTTAACCATTCGACTGGCAGCAGACTGCCAAAACTTTGGATGGCCAGTTGACGCAGTAGTCCCCGCTGCCCATCGACAAAAATCATGCCACCGCCTCGAGTTTCCACAAACTCACTGAGCCATTGAAAATCCTGATCGGTAAACAAATCTACGGAAGCTTCACCAAAAATCACAATGTCGTACTTGAACAAGTCATCCCGAGTTGCCGGAAACTGACCTTCCTGATCGCCCCTTCGCAATGCGGCATCGTCAGTTCCGGGCCCGACAACGATCGTATTAACCGACCATTGCTCGTCTCGTTCAAACACGTTGCGGAGATAGCGTGTTTCCCAACGTGAGCGACCGTCAATGATTAGCACTTTATAATTCGAAACAATGGCCGCCAGTCGCATGTTGCCCTGGTTGTTACCCGTTTCTGACTCTTCCGCCAGTGGCGTGATAAAGGCTTCAAGTTCCATGGGAACGGCATGCTGCTTTATGTCCGATGTGAACTGGGCTCCAATGCGATTCACCAACTCGTCAATTCGGAACTCAAACTCGATTCGTCTCTCTGGAAGGTTTTGGGTCACCAATTGTTGCTGCCACAGGATTTCATTCTGATAGCCGATCTGAACAACAAACGGCATTCCGGCTGGCATCTGATCTCGAACGATCACAGCTCCACGAACTGAGTCTTTCTGAAACACGAGATCCGGATGTTTAATCTTCACGATTGCCAGATCTGGTGCCTGCTGGCTGGCTCCCATGGAAACCGTATAGATGGCCAGCCCCTGACCTCCCAGAACTCGTGCAGTCTGTAGCGGCGAAGGGCCGGAATTGTGCTGTCCATCGGTAATCAGCACAACGGCTGTCCGCGGCGTCAATGTGGTTGCATTGGCTTCGCTGGATGACAACACCGATTTCTGAGTGGCGACAACTCCACTGCTAAGGTCAGTTTCATTCGACCATGCTGTGATTGTGGATGTCGATTGATCTGCCTGCGTCGTTGGATCGCTGCCGTTGGCTGTGTTGCCGCCGTTGGCTGTGTTGCCGCCGTTGCCTGTGTTGCTGCCGTTGCCTGTGTTGCTGCCTGTCAGGGTCAACGGCATCGCTGTTTCGCCGGCCAGAGACAAGACTTCGACATCATGCTGCTCGCGTAGTCTTGCAAGGACATTCGCGGAAGATTTTGACAGCTCTAACTCGGCACGACGCCACCGCGGCAGATCGTCAAACATGGCGAGGGCTGTTCGAAGCGATTCATCTCCGGAGTTCAGCAGATTGGCCACTTCCAATTCAAAGCTGTTCCGAATGGCCAGCTCGAACGAATCGCAGACACTTCCCAGGTTCAACAGAAATGCCTGACTGGCATCAGTGTTTTCCTCGACTCCCGCAACTGCTGACTCCAGCGGCTGTAAAAGCTCAACGGTGTAGCGTTCCGTGAGACTTCCGGGAATCTGAGGCTGCAGTGCTTTCAGTTGACCAGCGAATTTGCTCCTTGCTTGAAGCAATACGGCCGCCAACGTCTCCGGCGAAACGGCTTCCGGTGGCTTCGAATCTTCTGGCCGAGACCCGGCCAGTTGCCGAGTATTTTCAGCGATCACATCAACCAGCTGACCACGTGCACTCGCCAAATTGTCCGCCAGATGCAAAAGTGTGGCGTCGATCCGTCCGGCGGAAATCCATCCCAATTGCTCAGCGATCAACAGCTTTCGGCCGTTCGTCATATGACGATCGTGCATCGTCATGCTGCGCGAGGCATCCAGATAGATCTTCACTTTGCCAAGTTCACCGATGGTTGTTCGATGATGCAGCACTGGTCCGGTGAGTACCATGATTCCAAGCAGGAATGCCAGCGATCGCAACATCGGCAACAGCCATTTTAATCGTCCAGGCAGATGAAAACTTTCGCGGCTGTAATAGCGCCATGAAAGAAAGCAAACAATTGCCGCCGCGACCAACCCGATCCACAAGGGAACATCACCAACGAACTGAAGGGTTGTCATACTCGAACCCTCGCGAAGTTTTGTTGCAGCACAAGTTCCAGGAAGAGCAGGCTCAGCAACGCGGCCAGCAGATACTTCCAGATTTCATGACCGCGCCGGCGAAGACGATCCTGTTCAAGATAATCAGCCGGCGATTTGATAAGCGTCGAAGCCATTTCCCTGGATAGTGAAGCCAATCGAGGTTCCGAAAGGACACTCAGATCGGACTCATCGCGAGATGTCTCCGCGACAAAATGGACGGTTTCGGCCGCTGGTGTGGACATCACATAAATTCCTGGTCTCTGAGTGTCCTCAAATCTTGCCAACAGCAATTTTCCCTGAGCCGAAGTCTGCACCGTGCGACGAGAGCCGTCGGGCGTCACCACAGACAGTGATGTCACTTCATTCTGGCCGGACAAAAGGGCAATGGCCGGATCGCCTGTAGAAATATTTCGCGGCGGCGAAATCCCGCTCGCCATCGTGGTAATCAACTGTTGCATTAATGGGACAAAGACCGGACGAATCGTCAGGTCAGACCAATCGGCGTCACAGGATGTCGCCAGTTGCATCACAATTCCGTCGCCAACTCGCCACTCCAACAACAAAGGATCCCCGGTCTCCAGTCGCGCCAGCACAGAAATCCTGTCCTGATGACTGATTTCCGGCAATTCATACCAACGGCGAATCTCGGCCGAAGAGAGCTCGCCATTCGATGGCTCATTAAAGAACTCCAACGCCGCATGATCAAAATGTTGTGCCACAACATGCGTGCTTTTGCCGGTCTCATCAATCTGTCCCCGCGCTGCGCCGAAGGCCGTTGGAAGCAGGCCTGAGCCGCCTGCAAACAACTGATCTCGGTACCACGCCAGATCGATTTTGTTTCCCGGACAGACAAGCAAAGCTCCTCCATTGTTGACAAACGAGGTTAGAGACACCAATTGCGGCGGCTCAAGCTTTGCGACATTTGCCAGCACGACAACCTGAGCATTCTTTAGTCGTTCTTCATTGAGATCTTTGGCTGGAAATGTCTGCGTTTGCACAAGATCCGCGAGACGAACCCGACCGAATGTGTAAGGTGTCAGGGCAATTGACAGATAGTCAGTTTCACTTTGCAACGGCTGAGTACTGGGATCACCATCAACCAGCAAAACGTTGATACTGTCCCAAATTGTCACCGCGGCTGCGAATCGATTATCGTCAGCCAGCGGATCATCGGCCACGACTTCCACCTCAATCACATGCGAGCCTGCCTTTTCAAACGTGCAGGGAAACAGCGCCTGCGTCGTGCCACTGGGCTCCAGAGACAATTGTGACACGCCGGATTCCACACCGTCGATTCTCAGCGTTGCCCGTGCATTTTCAATGGGAATGGTGCCGTGATTTCGCACGTTCGCACGCACCGACAATTGTTGCCCCACTCCCAGAGCACGGCGAGGAAACTCCAGTCCATCCACCGAAATATTTCCACTCACAGGCTGTCCGATCGGCAGCAGAGTCAGCTCCGGCCTGATCGGCATGGCATCCAGCTGCTTTCGCAGAGTTTCAGCGGCATTGTCGCCGATTGCTTGCCAATCGGCGGGCTGAAAATCACTGATAATGATCAGCTCCCGACGAGCGTGGGACATCTCCGAAAGAGTGGCGATGGCGGTGTTCAACGATTCCGGAATATCGCTGGCCCCGTAACCCGCCTGAATCTGCTTCAGCCTGCGAATGACTGCGTCCCGGTCGAATACCGGTTGATCAAACAAAGGCGTAGGTCGACCGCCGGTCTGAATGACGGCAATCTCTGAGCCTCGGCTGGTGGCACCGACGATCTGGCAGGCTGCATCGACCGCCTTGTCAAACCGAGTTCCCGACAAGTCAACGGCATCCATGGAATAGCTCGTGTCCAGCAGGATCACCAGCGAGACTGGCGCGTCGCCTTCCAGCGCTCGTGCTCCGGTGAGAACCGGGCGGGCAAGACACAACGCCAACAGGACCGGGATTGCGCATCGCACAATCAGCAGAATAATCTGATCAATGCGGAATCGTTTGTGATTCACCTTAATCACAGATTCAAGGAGATGCATCGCACCCCATTCCACCGTCCGAAATCGACTTCGATTCAGAATGTGAATGATCAGGGGAATCGCGAAGGCCAGCGTTCCGAACGCCAGTGCCCCATTGAGAAAGGTCATCGTCCCTTCCTCCGCAGTGCGAGGTATTCAGCCAACGAATCGGCGTAGGGCTGATCAGTCGTCATGGGGATGAGACTGATCCGCTGTCGATTGCATCCGTTCGTCAGTTGCTCACGAAACTGAGCCAGCTTCTCGAGGTAAGCACGTCGAATCTGCGCGGGATCAACAAGGTGACGATTTGCAGCAGATTCCAGGGAGGCAAACTGTGTCCACTGGCGAAACGGAAAATCGATCTCATCCGGATCCCAGATCTGAAAGATCATGATCTCGTGATTGGCATGGCGAAAATGAGCCAGCGATTTCATCAACTGCTCAACATCTCCAAACAAGTCGGAGACTATGATCAACAGGCCTCGGCGATGCATTTTCGCCACCATCTCATGAAAGACATCACCAAGTTCCGTCTCAAACTGAGGCTTTTGGCTCTTCAGCTCATTGATGATCACCTGCAAATGCTTCGGGCGAGCTCGGGGCGGGATGTAGCGTCGCACCTGTTTGTCGAACGTGACAAGGCCAACGCTGTCCTGCTGCTGCAACATCAAATAGGCCAGACAGGCCGCTGTGCGAACTGCATAATCGTGTTTGGAGACGCCATTGCTACGAGAGCCGCTATAAGCCATTGATCCACTGGAGTCCAGAAGGATCGTGCAACGGAGATTGGTCTCTTCTTCGTACTCCCGAATATAGAGTCGATCTGTTTTGCCAAACAGCTTCCAGTCAATCGTTCGGATGTCGTCTCCGGGGACGTACGAGCGGTGTTCCTTGAACTCAACGCTGAACCCTTTATGCGGCGAGCGATGCAGCCCCGAACAGAATCCTTCAACAACTCCTTTGGCAAGAACCTGCAGCGTAGAGAATCTGGAGATGTCACCGGACGAAAGTACATCGGAAGCGTGAGACATGGCAGCGAATGGCTAATGAAGGCGAATAACCAATGGAGTAGAACAAAGAGAAATCGGCTTCTCAACAGCAGCAGGAATCGGAATCTTTCAACCGGTCATTGAAACTGCGTCATCGGTCAATTCAAAGCAGTGGCTTTGACGTCTTCGGCAGCTCCTTCAACAGGCGATGGATGAGATCATCGACGCTGACGCCTTCCGCCTCTGCACTGAAGGTGGGCACGATCCGGTGGCGAAGCACAGGAAACGCCAGTGCTTCCACGTCGTCGCGAGTGACATGATGGCGACCTCGCAACAAGGCACGCGCTTTTGCTGCCAGAACTAACTGCTGACAAGCGCGAGGACCAGGACCCCACTCAATCAGGTCTCGCACCCACGGTGCGGCGGAAGGATCTTTCGGACGCGCGGCACGGACAAGATCCAGAACAAAATTCTTAACATGCTCCGGTAATGGAACCAACCTTACTGTCTGCTGGCATTCAATAATCTCAGCACCAGAGACAACGTGCTCCGGCTTTGCGGACTTCGTTGACGTTGTCCGGTCAATGATCTCACCTTCTTCGTCGCGGCTTGGGTATTCCACAATGACGTTAAACAGAAATCGATCTCGCTGGGCTTCCGGAAGCGGATAAGTGCCTTCCTGCTCAAT